>JANNGQ010000977.1:0-7093 GCA_031403975.1 Planctomycetota bacterium | reverse complement strand
CGCCTCGGCAGCACGGTTCTGTTCGTAGAGCAGTGTGCTCAAAGCCATCCGGCTATGACCGATCTGAGGAGAGTTCGGACCTTCCATCACGGCAATTCGCAGCAGTCGCTCTGCCGCATTCAGGCGACTCTGCCGGAGATCCTCCGGCGTCAGCTGTTCGCGATGAATGATCTGCACTGTCTCGTCCTGCAACCGCCAGGCAAGGTCATGAGGAAGTGTCATGCCGTCGAGCAGCACGGCCAGCGGCCGATCAGCGACGCGGACCTGTTGAGACCGGCCGCTCAGCAGTTCGGCCGCCTGCTCGGAAATGTCGAATTTCAGGCGGCAGCCCGTGATCAGATTCTTCAGGAGTGCATCGATTCGGGTCATACCACAGTGCAGCCGCACACTGATTCCGTCCGGAGTCGCGTCATCAAGGTGCAACAGCTGAAACTCCACCGGTCCGACGATCGCTGGTGTCTCATGCAACAGCAGCGGAAGATCATCCAGCAGTCGTGCCGGGTCGGCCGACCATTCGGGAACCACCAGCGTTCGGTCATCCAGCAGATCCGCCGTCTTCATCGTCGACTGTTCTCGCCAGAGATCGCGGCCGATCAGGTGCAGGACTTCACTCCGCACAGTCGGCAGGAACTCGGTTTCGTCAAGAACCGCGCGACGCAGGAGATCCGTCTGCAGTCCGGCATGCTGCCTCACTGCGGCAAGGCACCGGGCCTCGCCGTACCGGGCAATGCCGCTCCATCCCGGATCGGCCTGGGTTCCGGAGACCTTGCGATAGGCTTCAATCGCAGCCGCATGACGGCCGGAAGCTTCCGCGCATAGCGCAAGCCGAAACAGAATCGCTGCGCCAGGGGGACCCTGAGATTTCTGCCGCAGCAGCTGGTAGGCCCGCATTGCCTGGACGTAGCTTCCACTCGCCAGCTGCTCGTCTGCGTTCGACAAAAGGTTGACCGCCTGTTGCGTACTCTTCTCATCGCGCGTGGCCAGTTTCGCGAAGGCGGCAGTCTCCGCAGGACCGGGACCGACGTCCCGGGAATCAAGCGGCCGCGCTGCCTCTGTCATCCCAATCCCAAGGGCTTCTTCGCTGAACGGGTCGGCGGCGGCCGTTAGAGTCGCATGATGTTCCTGCGAAGCTGCGGAGTCGGAGAAAGATGGCGACGAATGTCCGCGTTCATCCCCGCCGGCACCGAAATCTTTGGCCGGGGTCGACGAAGCGGATTCCGTCAACGATGGCGCAGGAACGTCAGCAGGACCTGCATCACCGTTCTGCGGAGGAGTCCTATGCACCGCGGGCTCGTGAGCAGCGTCATGCACAATCGAGTGGTTTTCTTCGTTCCGGGAGGGTTTTTCCCCACGCAGCAATGACGCCGCGAAGGCACCGAATCCGGCCATGAGGACCATGAACAGTCCCAGCACCGCCGGCTTCAGATACTGCGAAAACCTCGAAGAAATCGGGGAATCAGACACGAAACCGCTCTCGGAGACAAAAACTGCAGATGCCGTAATCGTTACAACCGTCAGATCCTCATCGTCCGACGGAGTGACGCGGATGAGTCAAAAATTTCTGGCAAGTTTTCTATTCCCGCCTCGATAACTGCCAATGACTTAGGTTTCTCACCGGGAGACGGGCGATGCAGATTCACCGATTTGACAACTTCAGCGTACCGGGGCCAGCGCAGTCCTACGGCACGTCCGGAGCTCAGTCGAAGAATGGCATTGCCGGTTCTGTCGTTCGTGAAAACGAAGCCGAGGGGGTTCTCGGCGGCAGTGAGCTGGATCAGCTGGTTCGTCAAATGGACGCAATCAGCGAAATCCGGCCGGATGTCGTCGCGGCGGCAAAAGTGAGAGTGCAACGAGGCGACTACCTGACTCGCGCTGCAGCCGAACAAACGGCGGCAGCAATTCTGAACAAGGATGTTTAGAGAAGCTTTCTGTCTTGAAGTGACACGGCAGGACTTGTGTTGCTTCGGTCTTCCGGGCCTGTTCAGGCCGGGCAGCGTGTGGCTCTTCTTGCTGAAAGCACTGCTGGTTTCTTACATCCCTGGAGTGGACCATCACCCCCCGTGAGACGGGAACAGGCCCACGACACTTTCGACGAAGGAATTTCTCATGGGTCTGTCAATCGCAAACAATGTGTCGTCACTGAACGCTCAGCGCAATTTGAACCGAGCGTCGATGAGTGTCGCCAAGTCCGTCGAAAAACTGTCTTCCGGACTGAAAATCAACCGGGGTGCAGACGGTCCGGCTGCTCTCGTGATTTCGGAAAAGCATCGTGCCCAGATCGCCGGTCTGAAGCAGGCCATTGATAACTCGGAAAAGGCCGTCTCCGTCGTCCAGACTGCTGAAGGTGCGTTGAACGAAATCAACTCACTGCTCGTCAAGATCCGCAGTCTCGCCATCGACAGCGCCAATGCCGGTGTGAATGACGACGATGCACTGGCCGCGAACCAGGCGGAAATCACGAATGCTCTCGATACGATTAACCGAATTGCCAACAATACGCAGTTCGGTGAAAAGAAGCTCCTGGACGGCTCGGCCGGCATCTCCGGTACCGCGACCGACGCCGACGTGACTTTCCTGAAGGCCACGTCCACGACAACAGCCGGCACTTATTCTGCTGAAGTGACAACAGTCGGTGAACGAGCTGTGAATGAAGCCGGTACCGATCAGACGGCCATACTGGCTGCTGACGAAATCCTGACCATCAACGACGTCAGTGTTACGCTGACCGCTGGTATGACTCAGACTCAGGTCGTCAACCGCATCAACGAATTCACTGCGCAGACCGGTGTCGTCGCGGATACCAACGGCGGTGCAACACGAGTCTATTCCGAAGCCTTCGGATCAGCCTCTTCTCTGACGATTGTTTCCAACGTGGCTGCGGCAGTAGACAGCAGTGGATTCGGCACTACGGAAGTCACAGATACCGGTATCGATGTCATCGGTGAGATCGATGCAGTTTCCTTCACGGGCGTCGGCAATGTTCTCACATCAAACGCCGGTGTGACCAAAGGGCTGTCAATTCAGTTTGCAGCAAGCACAGGGGCGAATGCTTTTGAAACTGTCACCGGCGCTCAGGGAAATGTCACCGTGACCGACAATTCTCTGGTGTTCCAGATTGGTGCCAACAAGGACCAGACTGCAAACATTGCAGTCCAGAGAGTGAATCCGAACGGTCTGGGTCTGGGCGTCGTCGGAAATCAGTTCCTGAGCCTCGACGAGATTGAAGTGACATCTGCCACCAAGTCTCAGGATGCCCTGGGAGTCATTGATGCCGCGATTAACGATGTCACGAATCTTCGCGGAGACCTGGGAGCTTTCCAGCAGAACACTCTGGAATCAACTGCCAACAACCTGCGGGCGACTCTGGAAAACACCGTCAACGCTGAGTCCGTCATTCGTGACACCGACTTTGCGGAAGAAATTGCTAACTTCACCAAGGGTCAGGTTCTCGTTCAGGCCGGCACGGCAATGCTGCAGAATGCAAACCAGATCCCGCAGCTTGTGCTGTCGCTGCTGCGATAGTCCGGGTCCGTGTGAGTGGAAAACAACGACGGTCCGGTCGGAGCTGGGATTTCCAGACTCCGCCCGGACTGTCTTCGTGAACAGCGGGTCGTGATGCCTCAGGCCCGGCGCCTTCAGAAAGCCGGGCTTTTTATGGAAACAGGTCTCCCATGCCCATCAACATTGACGGCCTTGTGTCAGGGATCGACACCGAAGCAATCGTCAGCGGACTGCTCGACATTCAGCAGCAGCAGCTGGACCGCATGGCTCTGCGGCAGCGTGACATCCAGCTGCGGCAGACAGCGTTTCGGTCTGTGGAGGCGAGGCTGCTCAGTCTGCGCTCTGATGCCGGCGTGCTGGCCCGGAATTCCAACAATCCGTTCACTCGCCTGAGCGTCACGGCGAGCGATGAAAACGCCATCATCGCAACCGCATCCTCCTCTGCCGTTGCAGGTGTGTATCAGCTGCAGATCGATACGACTGCCCAGGCGCATCAGGTCGCGACGCAGGGATTCGCCGATGCTGATTCGGAGATCACGCAGGGGACACTGGAGATCCGTCTGGGTTCCGGTGAACTCAGGACCATTACGATTGATCCAAACAACAACACGCTGGGTGGACTGGCTACGGCTGTCAATGCGGCAGGTGCCGGAGTCAGCGCCAGCGTGATTCGTGATTCAACAGGCGGGGCAACGCCGTATCGCCTGCTGCTGACCGGTCTGAAATCGGGTGCCGAAAATGCCATCTCCGTCACGAACAATCTCGCGTCAGATTCAGGCTCTGCGGTGAAGCCGGTGCTGAATTTCGGTACCCCCGTTCAAGCCGCAGCCGATGCCCAGGTCACGCTCGGTTCCGGAGCCGGGGCTATCTCTGTGACGAGCAGTACGAATCATTTCGAAGGCGTGATTGCGGGAATCGACTTCGACCTGATGCAGGTCACTGCCGGACAGGATCTGACTCTGACGGTCGCTCAGGATAACACAGCCGCAGTGGATGCCGTCGAAGGATTTGTCGAGTCCTTCAATGCAGTCCTGCAGTTCATCGACGATAACTCCAGATACAACGCGGACACGAATGAAGGCGGATTGCTGCTCGGCAACCGCAGCGCCGCGAGGATTCAGCAGGTGCTTCGCTCAACAATTCTGGAGGTTGTGCCGGGGGCCAACCCTTCTGCCAACCGGCTGTCGGCCGTGGGAGTCACTTTCAGCGACAACGGCCGACTGTCACTCGACAAATCGAAACTGCAGAGTGCTCTCAGCGGCGGAATCGACGGTGTCACGTCCGATGACATGCGCAAACTGTTCGCGCTCGGTGCCGATTCCACGAACTCAGGGATCTCGTTTGTGCTGGGCAGCACGCGGACGAAAGCCTCGGTGACAGGCTACCAGGTGGATGTCTCGCAGGCTGCCGAACAGGCCACGATTACAGCCGGCACAGCCCTGGCCGCGTCGACAGTGATCACTTCTGCCAACCGTACGCTGGAACTGACTCTCGACGGCAAGACCGCCACGGTCAGTCTCAGCGAAGGCACATACACAGAGCAGCAGCTGGCCGATCATCTGGAGTCAATCATTAACAACTCCGACGATCTTCCCGCGCGAGACCTGAAAGTCAGCCTCAACGGCGGTGCACTGCAGCTGAAGTCGACCAGTTACGGAGTGGCGTCAAGTGTCAGCATCGTCAGCGGGACTGCGCTCGCTGATCTGAGACTGACTTCCGGGCTCACGGACAACGGTCGCGACGTCGTCGGTTCGTACATCGTGAACGGCAATACCGAAGTCGCCGTCGGGCGAGGCCGAGTGCTTTCCGGAGATCCAGCAAATGAAAACACGGCCGATTTACAGTTACAGGTGACACTGACGCCCGCACAAATCGTCGCCGGGGTCGAAGGGACCGTGACAGTCTCAAGAGGACTCGCGTCGTCGCTCGATCAGATGCTGGGAGAACTGCTGAGTACCGAAGATGGTCTGCTGACTTCAGTCGACGACAGTTTTGACGAGCAGCTGAAAAACATGCAGACCACCATCGATCGTCAGAAAGAAGCCTTCGACCGTCAGCAGGACAGCCTGGTGCGGCAATTCGTCGCGCTGGAGACTGCCATCAGCCAGATGCAGGCGACCAGCAATTACCTCAGCGGACAACTCGCCAACCTGCCAGGATTCGCGTAACGGACGCTGAAAAGCAAGACAGTGCGCGATTCGTCTTCAACAACACTTCCGTCGGGCTTGCTCCGGTCGCTTTGACAATCGACAAGCCCGACGGAAAACCGGATATGCGTTGACGCTCTGACCAGAGCGGCAATGTCCAGAACGAGCAGTCTATAATGAACCCCTACCTCCGCTACAAGTCCTCACAAAGTCTGGCCTGGACCCGTGTCGACATGCTGCTGCTGATTTATGATCAGGCCGTATCGTCGCTGAATGAAGGCGCGCTGCTGCTGGAACAGAATCGGGCGAATGAACTGCTTCCCGTCAGCCTGAAGGCGCAGCGAACACTGCTGATGATTGCCGAAGGTCTGAAGCTCGATCAGGGCGAAGTCCCCACTCAGGTTCTTCGGCTGTGCCTGTTCGCACTGGATCAAGTCCGCACTCAGTCGGCTGATGCCTGGCGGTCCGCCGCCAAAGTCATGGCCACCCTCCGCGAAGGTTTCCAGTCCATCCAGGTGGAAGCCCGCACGGCCGAATACGAAGGCCGCATCCCGGCCCTTGATGCCGTCGGCTGATGTCCGCTGCCCCGGTCAGCCGTACGTTGAAAAAGGTGTCTGGAACTTTGGAGGCATCAGAAAAGCACTGCGAAAACCGGGGCCCATTTCACTGTTCACTGAGTTCGACGGTTCCATGCTCGACCCCGACGGCCTCGGGGACTTTCAGGTTCTTCGCGGTTCCTTGTGGGGCAGGCTGAAAGCCTGCCCCACAATAAAACCGACAATCCCCGAGCTGGATGAGGCGGTAAGGAGAACATGGGACAGTCGAATTACAAACAACGCGAGGTTGCCGGGGCAGAACGATGAGGGCAGAATAATACGAGGGAATTGAATGAATCACGGCGGTCTGTCTTCATCATCCTGCCCTCATTGTTCTGCCAACGTCTACTTCGACGGTCCCATCCTCGACCCTGACGGCCTTGAGGATTGGCAGTTGAACGCGGTTCCTTGTGGGGCAGGTTCCCAGCCCGCCTGGGCTGGAAAAAACGCATGTGTTTTTGAATCGACCAGGCAGGCTAAAAGCCTGCCCCACGATAGAACCGACAGTCCTCGAGTTGCATGGGGCGTTAAGGAGTACATGGGACAGTCGAAATAGAGGCTCATGGTAGCACGAATTCGACTCGACCGGAGATTGTCCGCTCCGAAAACCTGAGCGTCAGCAGTATGTCGCGAATGGAATCGAAGGCCCTGGCAAACGACGACAGGGACTGATCGGGAACCTCCTGCCCCGCGTCTTCACGATTGCCGTACACCGTCGATGTCACCTGATCTCGCTCCGCGTCATAAAAATAACTTCCGTCCGGGCAGAAATATGTGACGCCGTACTTGGCGTCCGACAGAGCGTCGATTCCGTCGATGGATGCGCCGTAAAGATGGATCAGCGAATAG
>JANNGQ010000976.1:0-2158 GCA_031403975.1 Planctomycetota bacterium | reverse complement strand
ATCCGATCGTCCAGCGCGAGCAATCGCGAAAGGCGTTCGATGCGAGGCGCGCCCTAGTGATCTGCGGATTGGGTCTTGCTGCCGCCGTTTTTGTCTCAATCGGAGTCAGCCGGTTTAACGGCCGCCGTGCTTCGAGTGTCTGGCATCTCGAAGGTCCCAAATCGATTTCCAGGCTGACGCACACCGGAAACTCGATCGGTGCCGCCATATCGCCGGATGGCAGGTTCGTCGCCTACGTTCTCAACAGCGTCGGACAGGAGAGCCTGTGGCTCAGGCTGGTCGAGACTGGGCGAGACATGGAACTCGTTCCGGCCGCCCCGTCCAGATTTCAAGGCATAACGTTCTCGGCCGATGGCAACTGGATTTACTACTCGAGAGGAACGAATCTGTATGAGATTTCGGCACTCGGTGGCGATGCCCGCAAACTATTGAACGACGTTGATGGGGCAATCACGATGTCGCCGGACGGTCAACGATTCGCCTTCGTCCGCGACGATCTTCCGTCGGGCGAGAGCGCCGTGGCGCTGTTCAGCACCACCAACGGAACGGCGACAACCAAACTTGTGACGCGCAGGCACCCGGAATACTTCCGTTCGGCGGCCTGGTCGCCACGCCGCGACGTGATTGCCGCGTCGGTTGGCACTCGCGCCGGCGACCGATACATGACGCTTACCGAAATCGATGCAGCAACAGGCGCCGAGCGCGCACTCACCGCTCACCGCTGGTATGCCACGCGTCAACTCACCTGGCTGTCCGATGAAAGTGGACTGATCCTGTCCGCATCGGCACAACTGGGGGCGCCATTCCAGCTCTGGCACATTTCCTATCCCGCCGGACGCGTGACCAGAATCACGAATGATCTCGATGACTACTTCAGCCCGGCGGTGACGGCAGACTCGACGAGTTTGGTCAGTTCGCGCCGCACCGACGTGTCCAACATCTGGATCGTGTCAGGCGCCGGCACTCAACCGCTGCGGATCAGCCCTGCGGGAGGGCGCGCCGAGCAGCCGTCGTGGACGTCTGACGGGCGAATCGTGTACGAGTCGCGAGCGAGCGGCAATCGGGACGTCTGGATCATGGACGCCGACGGCAGCAACAAGAGGCAACTCACATTCGATCGCGCAGCGGATCGCTCTCCATCGGCGGCGTATGCCAGCGATCATGTGTGCTTCGTTTCCGACCGTGCGGGTGTTCCCCACATCTGGAGGATGGGAACGGATGGATCGAACCCAACCCAGCTGACCTTCGGCGACGGCGAGAATGCGCCAGACTGTTCTCCGGACGGCAAGTGGCTGGCTTACGAATCCATCGCTTCCGGTCGGCCGGTGTTGTGGCGAGTGCCCACGAGCGGCGGCCTGCCGGTCGCGCTCACGAAGACGCTGTCACGGTCGCCGGCGATTTCACCCGACGGACAATCGATCGCTTTGTATCACTGGGATGAACGACCTGAATCGTCGATCCAGCTCGCGGTGATTCCCGCGACTGGAGGCGAACCCGTCAAGCGGTTCGACTTTCCCGACACGATACCGAGCCGCACGTTTCGGTGGTCCGCTGACGGGCAGGCGATCACCTATGTGGTGACCCACAACGGCATGTCGAACGTCTGGAGCCAACCACTCGAAGGCGGGCCACCGCGGCCAGTCACGCGGTTCGCGGCGGATGTGATTACTTCTTTTGACTGGTCGCATTCGGGGAACCAGCTCGCCTTCTCGCGACGTGTGAGAACGGAGGACGTCGTTCTCGTGAGGGCGAACAAATGACTGTGAGTGAGGAGAATCGGTAAGCAGCGGCGAAGCGAACTGTCACCCATGTACCCGGAATGGACCGAAGCCTGAATGGCGGAGAGAAAGGGAGACGCTTGAATACTCTTGCCTGTGTCTGCGTCCGTTTGCCGTGGCTAGCTAACTCTTACCATTGCTGCAAGTTATCGCTTCGACCGGATTGCGTCCTCCAGCCACCATTCGCGCTGCGTTTGCGCCGAGTGCCAGCCGGATGTCACTCGCAATGACACGCGAAGATCCGCTTCGGCGGGAAGGAGAAGTTCGATCTCCGCTCACCGACTATCGGTTGAATGCCGAACCGGATTTCATTACTGTTACGGACCAACGGTTGATGATGCGAATCCCGCGACGTGCCCTCATCGTCCTGATCGGAATGC
>JANNGQ010000975.1:0-9326 GCA_031403975.1 Planctomycetota bacterium | reverse complement strand
ATGGCGTGTCTCACGCTGCTGACTCTCGAACGTCGAAAACGGCAGGAGGCACGGTCATGAGCAGGCTCCTGATTTCCGGCGGACGCGTCATCGATCCGGCGAACCACATCGATGCCATCGCCGACGTACTGATCGTGGACGGCAGGATTGCTGCTGTTACGGTGCGGCACGCCGGGTCAGGCCCGGCGGCCTCGCTGCCGGAGACAACCGAATTGGACGCCACCGGCCGGATTGTGAGCCCTGGATTCATCGATACGCACGTCTCCCTGCGCGAACCGGGTTTCGAAGAGGATGAGTCGACGGCCACCGGTACGGCCGCAGCGCTCGCCGGCGGATTCACGACGATTGCCGCGATGCCGGATACCAGTCCCGTTGTTGACACTCGATCAGGCGCGGAGTTTATTCGCCTGCAGGCTGATCGCGCCAGGAATTGCCGCGTCTTTCCGCTGGGCGCTGTCACGAAGGAAAGCAAAGGCGAAGAGCTCGCAGAGATCGGTCAGCTCGTGGAAGGCGGAGCTGTCGGCTTCACGGACGGACGTCATGCGGTGGCCAATGCCGAGGTGATGCGGCGTGCGATGGAATACACGCGGATGTTCAGCTGCCCGATCCTGCACTTCGCCATGGTGCCGGAACTGACCGACGGCGGTGTCATGCACGAAGGCTTCGGATCAACCAGGCTTGGTCTGCGCGGGATCCCTGCGGCTGCTCAGGACATCATGACGGGGCGAGACATCGCGCTGGCCGAACTGACCGGCGGTCGGGTTCATCTGATGAGCGTGACAACGCGGGATTCCGTCGATCTGATCCGCGCCGCTCAGGCTCGCGGCCTGAGAGTGACGGGCGATGTCACACCTCATCATCTGCTGTTGACCGACGAGATGATGGACTCGTTTGACACGATGTTCAAATGCCTCCCGCCGCTGCGAAGTCAGGACCACATTGATGCCCTCATCGTCGGACTGAAGGACGGTACTCTGAGCGCCATTTCTGCCGACCATCAGCCGGTGGCCCTGGAAAAGAAATTGGTCGAACTGGATACCGCGCCGTTCGGAATCAGCGGACTGGAAACGCTGTTGCCGGTCTGCATCAGAGCCCTGATCGAGCCCGGTCATCTGACCTGGTCCGAGCTGATTGCGCGCCTCACGACTGGCCCCGCAGCAGTACTCAGTCTCCCGCTGGGAACTCTGTCGGCTGGTCAGCCGGCGGATGTGACCTTGATCAATCCCACAGAAGCATGGACGGTTCGAGGTTCCGAATTCCGCTCGAAGAGCCGCAACACACCATTCGACGGCCAACAGTTCACTGGTCGCGTCACAACGACGATCGTTGATGGTGAAGTTCGATTCAGCCGCTGATCGCTTCGCGGCTGTGATCTGTCTGCAGGGTGGTTCAATCGTTCATGTTGTCCCTGCGGGACTGACCGGCAGAATCTGCGCGTCGCCGACTTCTGTATCCCCGCAGAATGCCGCAGTTGGTAGACTGCTGATTCATCAGCAAACCACATCACGGAGTCACGGATGACTCGCCAAATTTCATGCCTCGCCATTCTGCTGCTGTTTTCAGCGCCGGAATCAGTTTACTCGAGGACGCAGGAAGGTCCTGCGTTTGATCTCTCTGAACCGGATTCGGGTTCGACTGCGGATCGAACGACCGACAATTCAGTCACAACTCGGCCGCGGCCGCCGCTCAATGCCGAAAAAGGCAGCGACAATCGCCCGCGGACAACTGGTTCGGCGAAGATTCCGCGAACCGTTCGTCGCAGCCAGCCTGAAAAGCCTGCAGAGATTCCTGCGTCAGAACTGATCCTCGAAGATGCGTCCGACAGGGAGTTGTTTTCAGGCCCGGTACCGAGATCGAAGGACATTGCTGAAGACTCATCGCTCAACGACGTCTGCAGCGCAGGCAATCAGTGCTGGGCCGTCGGCGAACGAGGAGTCGTGTGCGGATCCATGGATGGCGGCCAGACGTGGACGATGCAGCTGACTCCCTTCGAGTGCAGCCTGAGATCCGTCTGTTTTCTGACAAACCGGGTCGGCTGGATTGCCGGGCTGCGAATAATTCCGGGTGCGAGCCGCCCGTCCGCGGTCCTGATGCACACTCGAGACGGCGGACGATCGTGGATTGATGTTTCCGCCACGACGACAGCCCCAGTGACCGGTTCGTCGGACATGTCCACCGCTGAACTGCCTGGCATCCTGCATGTGCAGTTCTTCGGATTGGAAGAGGCGGTCGCCGTGACTCTTCCCGTTCCTGGCCGCGAGCGGCAGGGCATTTTCCGGACGACCGACGGAGGCGTGACCTGGTCTGCTATTCCGACGGATCGTGAGGGAGGCCCCTGGACCGCAGCGCATTTTTTCAGCGATTCAGAAGGAATCGTCGTGGGGAAACACCAGAGCTACGCCACGGTTGTGTCTCATCAAGCCGCTGTGATCAGTGCTCCCCAGCCGACATTGCGACAAGTGCGAGGCGTCTCAGTCAGTCAGAACGGCAACGGCTGGATTGTCGGCGACGGCGGATTCGTGATGACCACCGGAAACGCGGGCGTCACCTGGCAGCCTCCGTCCGGAGAGTTCCCTGTACGGATCAGTGACATTGCGGATCTGCACACGGTTGCCCATCGAGCGTCAACGGTTTTGATTGCCGGCAATCCGGGCGGTTCACTGCTGCGATCAGCTTCAGCAGGATCGGAATGGACCATGCATCGACTGCCGATGACAGGCCTCGTGAATCGACTGCGGTTCATTTCTGACAAAGCTGTTCTGGCCGTCGGCAGTCTTGGACAGATTCTGAAATCTGACGATGCGGGCATCTCATGGCGATCCGTTCGTTCAGCAACGCTGAGACCCGGCGTAATGACTCTCGTGACAGACGCTGATCGAGCCCCATGGCAACTGCTGGCCAGTGCTTCGGGAGAAATCGGCGTGCGGTCTGTCATCGTGCAGATCTCGCAGCCGCTGGATGACTCCGGGGCTGCGTTTTCAGAAAACTCCGCCGCAATGTCGGAGCGGACTCAGCTGGCGCTGACGCAGCTCGGCGGTAACGACACGATTGCCGACTGGATGTTTCCGCGAACGAAACCAGAACATCATCGTGCGTCCGCACAGCTCATCGCGGAATGGAATCGTCAAACCGACGGTCGTCTGCAGATGCTGCTTCCGCTGCGGATTGCGCGGGACATCCGCAACTGGCGTCCGTCGGTGATCGTGATCGAACCAGGATCCGATGACGATGCTGTCGCGGAGATATTTCGCGACGTCATTGCAGAAGCGGTGAGGCTCGCAGCTTCGCCGGACACAGACGCGGTCTCATTGACTCAGGTCAGCCTGCAGCCATGGACTGTGCAGCGAGTCATCAGCCGGATCAGTGCGGACCGCACAGCATCATTGTCATTCGACGATTCCGACTTGCTGCCATCCACTGGCACGACAATCGGCCTGCTGTGCGATGCCGCGATGACGAACTTTGAACACAGCACGACGGTGATGAACATTGTGCGGCCGCTGGCGGGTTATGAGGTTCTGTCGGACATTCGTGATGCTGCCGCTGTGAAGGGACTGTTCGCCGGTCTTGAGGATGTTTTCAAGTCCGACGCGCGGCGAACGTATCGTCCGCGCAGCCGCGAAGATGTTGATTCACTGACTGACATTGTCCGGTCCGCCCATATCGAGTCTTCGGCTCTCAAAGGCCAACTGCACCTGGCCACCACGGAAGATGCAGTGATTGCCGAACTGCGCCGTGTCGGGGCGAACCTGCCGGAATCGCTCGCACTGAAGCAACTGCGAGACCTTGCCGGACTCAACCTGCAGCACAACAACACGGAAAGTTACCTCGCCGTACAGCAGGAGATTACACGGCGATTTCCGGCGTCCGCAGATGCCCGTCAGGCTGCGGAAATGCTGTTCCTGTTCTATTCGTCCGCAGAATCACGGCATTACCGACTGCAGTTGATGCAGGAGGAAAACCAGCAACGGCCCGGAGCAATTGAAATCCCGCCGGTTTCGGCGCTCCGCGAGCAGGACATCAGCAGTTCCGGCGATTTGGTACAGCCAATTGTGCAGTCGGGAACCGCTCAGGGGTTTTCGTCCGGCGCCGGCAATTCAATCGATGCATTGTGCGCGCGATGGGATAGCCACGCGGCGACCGCGCTGAAGATTCTCTCCACCAGGCATTCCGCATTGCCGCAGCCTCAGGTCATCAGTCCCGCGGTTTTGTTGCGACACGCCGCCAATCTGAGAAATCAGCAGCGCAGCGGCGAGCTCAACACGGTTCTGTCAGAACTCGGACAACACCCGGATGAATACGGACTGTTCGCACTCTCCGAAATGCAGGTCGTTAATCTGTCGTCTTCGCCCGTACTGCCGCTCATCAATCTGCCCCGGCAGACCGAACGCCCGTTCCTCGACGGTGTTCTCACCGATCGTATCTGGGAAGTCGCACAGGAGATTCGACTGACGCCGATTGTCCAAAACACCACAGCACACGAGAGCGAGGAATCCACCCGGCAGTCGAACAGGAATGCATCACCCGTTTCGAGTCTCACCATGCTGGCCTGGGATGAAGAGTTTCTGTACCTCGCAGCGAGACTTGACCGAGCGCCCCAAAGAGTACGGGCTGTCCAGCCGGCGACCCACCGAGGTCACGATACTCGGCATGAAGATCTCGACAGGTTGGAGCTGGAGATCGACACCGACCGTGATTTCACGACGTCGTTCCGGTTGACGGTGGACGAATCCGGTCGAACCAGTGACCGCTGCTGGCTGCTGGACAAATGGAATCCCGAATGGTTTGTCGCCGTCGACTCTGACAAAGACACCTGGCGAATCGAAGCCGCAATCCCGCTGTCGGAATTATCCGCGCAGCCCGCAAAGCCGGGCGACTTGTGGAGTGTGAGGCTCCGGCGTGTTGTCCCCGGTGTGCTGCTGCACGAAATGCAATCCGGGACGAAACCTGTGTCCGGGCGTGGTACGGCGCTCGTGCGGTTCATTCGGCCCAAAGCCCGGACGCAGACGCGGGCCAGGTAGCGATCCGCCAGATGCACAAACCTGTCCGTCAACATCTGTCGGGATGGTCGACCGAAAGAAACAACCAACCTGCAACGACTGCGGTCGTTTGAAAGATTTCCTCCACAATCTTCCATTTTCCTGGACGAATGATTTGCAGATCCAGTCATTATGTTGCATGATCGTGCAGGATTCATGCAAGATATTGGCGGAAATGCGATGATTGTTGACGAACGGCGATCGAAAATACTTCAAATTGCCGAGGAATCGGGATTTGTATCGCTCCAACGTCTTGTGGCGGAGATTGGGGCGAGCGAGTCCACGGTACGACGCGATCTGGAGTTTCTTGATGCTTCCGGTCACATTCAGCGGACGCGCGGCGGAGCGTCCTTTCTTGGTGACGCTCAATCGGATTTTGATGCCCGACGATCGGTGGCTTCCTATGAGAAGCAGCAGATCGCCCGTCGCACAGCTGAGCTGATTGCGGCAGGTGAAACGGTGCTGCTCGACGGCGGCACGACGACCCTGGAAGTTGCAAGGCATCTCACCGGGAAGTCGCTGCAGATACTCACGAATTCGCTGCCGATTGCTGCCCTGCTGATGAACCGTCCGGAGATTGAGCTGATCATCATTGGCGGCTATGTCTACCCCAAGACCGGAGTTGCGCTGGGGGAACAGTCGGTCGATGCCTTGAAGAAGATGCACGCAACTCGGCTTGTGATGAGCACCGGCGGAATCACGGCAGAAGGGCTGTTCAACAGCAACGCACTCCTCGTAGAAACAGAACGCCAGATGATTCGTGCGGCGGACAGAGTGACGCTGGTAGCGGACAGCGGTAAGTTTGGTCAGCGGGCGCTGGCTCATCTTTGCCCGCTGGAAGATGTGCACGAAGTTGTGACGGACGACGGGATTTCCGCGGCATGGCAGCACGTTCTCGAATCCGCCGGTCTGCGGACTGAGATCGTGGAGATCCGGCGCGGGTCATGCCGGCCGGTGGCTCAACCGGCAGGAATACCGTAGCCCCGTCATTCGGCCGACCTGAGTTCCGGTCGGCGGAGTGAGGGGACTGCAGCAAAGGACAGAATCGTGGCATTGGCAGCAATCAATCCGGCGGATGTCGAACGAGTGGTTCGCGATGTGCTCACTCGTCATCTCGGGTTGCGCGCTTCGGGCGGTACGCAGACTTCAGCGTTCGTGACGGGCGGGATTCCGGTCCTGCGATCTGCGTCTGAGCCGGCGAATACTGCGACGGTCGGAATACGAAATCCGCTGCTGGTGAATATCTCCGCGCGGCATGTGCATCTGACTCAGGAGCACGTCGAGATTCTGTTCGGCGCCGGTGCGAAACTGACGCCGGAAAAGAGCCTTTACCAGGATGGTTACTACGCCGCGGTGGAAACAGTCGCGGTTGTGGGACCTCGGCGAAGAATGCTGCCGAACGTCCGAGTGCTGGGGCCGTGTCGCGAAGATTCGCAGGTCGAACTGGCATTCACGGACGGCATCTCGCTGGGCATTGACCTTCCGGTTCGCATCAGTGGCAACGTCACGGGAACTCCCGGATGTGTGCTCGTCGGGCCGAAGGGCGTTGTCGAACTGCGGCAGGGCGTGATTCGCGCGATGCGGCATGTTCACATGGGTGCCGCTGACCTCGCGTTTTATCGCGTGCAGAACGGCGACCGGATCCATCTTCGAATCGAATCTCCCGGCTGCACGACGATCCTCGAAGATCTCGTCGTACGGGCCGGCAAGGGAATCAAACTGGAAGTACATCTGGACACGGACGAAGGCAACGCCTGCAACCTCGAGAATGCTGTGAAGGTAGAACTGGTGAAGCCGGAATCGTGTGCGTGTAAGCATTAGTTCGTAGTAAAACGGTGAATGGTAAACGGTAACTGGTTTTGAAAGACCATTTACCAGTCACCATTTACCAATTCACCATCCGCAAGCGGCGATGGATCGCCGTTGTTCTTTGTTGCCGATCGCGTTTCAGGGTTGAGACGTGCAGAGGCTGGAGTGAGTCTGAAATGGCGAAATCGATGGAAGCTCTGGGAATGATTGAAACGAAAGGCTTCGTCTGTCTGGTCGAAGCGATCGATACCATGCTGAAGGCGGCCAACGTGCAGCTCGTGTCATGGGACAAGATCGGCAGCGGGCTGGTCACGGCGTTTGTCGCGGGAGATGTCGCAGCAGTGAAGGCCGCGATGGATGCCGGAGCCGCCGCGGCGTCCAAGCTGGGCACTGTGATCAGCGTGGAAGTGATTCCGCGACCGCACGAGGAACTGACGGCCATTCTGCCGAAGCCAAAGACGGCTGCTCCTGCGAAGAAGTAGACTCTGTGTGTGTGTCCAGATTTGAGATTTGAAATTTGAGATTTCGAATCCCATGAACCCGATTCAACTCGAACTCTTTCCGGAACCAAGACCAATGAATGAAGCTATCGGAATGATTGAAACAAAGGGCCTCGTGGCGGCTGTTCAGGCGTCAGACGCGATGCTGAAGGCAGCCAACGTCACACTTGTAAGACAGCTCAACATCGGAGCCGCCTTTGTGACAACGATCATCAAAGGCGATGTCGGATCCGTCCGTGCTGCCGTCGATGCCGGAGCCGCAGCCGCGTCTCAGGCCGGCGAACTGGTGTGTGCACACCTGATCCCGCGACCGGAAGCGTCACTGCTGGAATCGATTCTGTAGGACTGACGCGGACGACACTCAGTAGGTCCCGCCTGCCGGGCGGGACTTCGCGGCAGCGCCTCGACGACATTCTGGAACGCGGAACTGACAGACGATGCGGCCACATTCTGGTTTGCCTGCGACGAAAGTCCTTTCAGGCAGAGAGGACCCACGGTAAAGCCCTCATGAAAGTTCTTGTCGCCAATCTGGGATCGACCAGTTTCAAGTACCGACTGTTTGATCTGTCGAATGAAACTCAGCTCGCGCGGGGTAGCATCGACCGGATCGGGCAGAAGGATGCTCTGAGTTCGTGTGCGATTGAGATCGGAACTTACCGAGCGAAGACGGAGCAGTGTGTTCCGGATCATGCGTTTGCAGTCAGTATCTGTCTACAGCAGTTGACGGACGCACAGTCTGGTTGTCTGAGGTCGGTCGAAGAGGTCGGCGGAATCGGTTTCAAAGCAGTCTTTGCCGGCAGTCTGAGCGGCGTGCGTATCGTCGATGAGGCGCTGCTGCAGAAGATGGAAGCACTGTCGGATATTGCTCCGGCTCACAACCCGCCCTATGTACGGGCCATGAGACAGCTGAGGCAGGCGTTTCCGCAGATTCCGCTGGTCGCTGCTCTGGAAACTGGTTTTCACGAAACGATTCCGTTCGAACATCGGGCCTACGCGGTTCCGTACGAATGGTACACGGACTTTGAGATTCGTCGCTGGGGATTCCATGGGGCAAGCCATCGCTTCATCGCGGGCCGCATCGCTCAGATCCTTGGACGGAACGATCTGAAGGTCGTCAGCTGTCATCTCGGCGGCAGTGCTTCGATCTGCGCGATTCGTTATGGGGAGAGCATTGCTGCGTCAATGGGAATGAGTCCTCAGGGGGGTCTGCCGCACAACAATCGCGTGGGCGATTTCGATGCCTATGCCATTCCGGTCATCATGAAGGCGACCGGGATGACATTCGAACAAGTGCTGACGGAAATGTCTTCGAAGGGCGGTCTGCTGGGAATCAGCGGAATCAGCGGTGATTGTCGTGACCTGGAAGAAGCATCGGCGAAAGGACATGATCGAGCCGAGAAAGCTCTGAAACTGTTCGAGGCGTCGATTCGATCGTACGTTGGCTCCTGCATGGCTTTGCTCGGCGGCGCGGACGTGATCGTATTCACAGGCGGGATCGGTGAGAACAGCGAGCGGATCCGGACAAACGTCTGCCGCAACATGGAATGGGCGGGCGTCGAACTTTGCTCAACAAGAAATGCCGGCGTGAAGGGTGAAGCCTGTCTGAGTCAGGACAGCAGTCGAATCCAGGTCTGGACTGTTCCCACGAATGAAGAACTTGTTGTCGCAAGACAGACGGCGGAAACGCTGAAGCGTTAGTTTACAGTTTTCGGTGTTCAGCGAGGAGTTTTCAGGTATCGGTCGTCGGTCATCAGTTGAGGCCCGCTTGCGGCGTTTCACTGACAACTGAACACGGAGAACTGAAAACACCCGAAGGGAACTTTCATGTTTCTGGCACGCATTACCGGCAGCCTTGTGGCGACTCAGAAAGTCGAGTCGCTCGTGGGCCAGAAGCTGCTGCTCGTGGAACCCCTGCGAGTCGATGAAAAAGATCAGAAGAGTCTGAAACCAACCGGTCGATCTTTTGTGGTCGTCGATA
>JANNGQ010000974.1:0-2056 GCA_031403975.1 Planctomycetota bacterium | reverse complement strand
GAATCTTGACGTCTTCACCGTCGATCTCGATTTCCGTCCCGCCGTACTTTCCGAACAGCACCTGATCACCGATCTTGACGCTGATCGGTGAGCGTTCACCGCTGTCCAGCAGTCGGCCCGGACCAACCGCGAGCACCGTACCGCGCTGTTGCTTTTCTTTGGCCGCATCCGGCAGAACAATTCCACCGGCCGTTGTCTCTTCGGCTTCGTTCGGACGGACAACAACACGGTCATCAAGTGGTTTGATTTTCATACAGGTCAACTCCGTGAAATTCTGAGGCTCGCTCAGAGTGGTACTTGGATAAATTCGGGCACATCAAAAGTCAGGATCTGCCACAGCCTACAATGCAGCGATTGAAACCGTCTGACATTACATCATCCCCGGCATGCCGCCCATTCCGCCCATGCCGGGCATTCCGCCGCCCATACCACCCATTCCGCCGCCGTCGTGGTGATGGTCGTCGTGGTGTCCGTCCTCAGCTTTCTTGGGCTCGTTGACGACAATGCAGTCAGTGGTCATCAGCAGCGAAGCGACGCTCATCGCGTTCTGCAGCGATGTGCGGACCACCTTGGTCGGGTCGATTACGCCGAACTTCAGCATGTCCCCGTATTTGTCATTCAGAGCGTCGTATCCATAGCTGGCCTTCGCTTCCTTCTTGACGCGATTTGCGACCACAGCTCCGTCCAGACCTGCATTTTCTGCAATCGTCCGCAGGGGCATCTCAAGAATGCCGCGGACCAGCTGAACGCCGTACTCTTCGTCACCTTTCAGCTTCAGTTCGTCAAGAGCCGAAGCACATCGCAGCAATGCGACTCCACCGCCGGGAACGATACCTTCTTCGATCGCCGCACGCGTCGCTGCGAGGGCATCGTCGATGAGATCCTAGCGTTCCTTCATTTCTGTTTCGGTAGCGGCACCGACGTTGATCTGCGCCACGCCGCCGGCAAGCTTTGCCAGACGTTCCTGGAGCTTCTCGCGGTCATAGTCGCTGTCCGTACCCTCGATCTCACGACGAATCTGTTCGCCTCGACCGATAATATCCTGCTTCTTGCCGCCGCCTTCGACCATGACTGTCTTGTTGGCGTCAATCCGGACCTTTCTGGCTTTGCCGAGATCCGACAGCTGGATGTTTTCCAGCTTGATTCCCAGATCCTTGAAGAACGCCTTGCCGCCGGTCAGAACGGCAATGTCTTCGAGCATGGCTTTGCGGCGATCGCCATAACCCGGAGCCTTCACAGCTGCGACTTTGACAATGCCCCGCATCTTGTTCACGACCAGCGTGGCCAAAGCCTCGCCTTCAACATCTTCCGCGATGATCAGGAGCGGTACACCGCCTTTGGACGTTGCTTCCAGCAGCGGCACCAGCTGCTTAGCGCTGGAGATTTTCTCTTCGTAAATCAGGATGCGGCAGTTATCGAGAGCTACTTCCTGCTCGTCTTCATTCGTGATGAAATGGGGAGACAGATATCCGCGATCAAACTGCATCCCTTCCACGAGCTCCACTTCGGTACTGACGTGGCGGCCTTCTTCGACCGTAATGACCCCGTCTTTCCCGACCTTCATCAGCGCGTCGGCAAGGATTTCACCAATCTCCGAATTGTTGTTGCCGGCAATTGACGCCACTTTCGCGATGGACTCACGGTCCGTCGCCTTCACGGGCTTCGACATTCCCTGCAGCGCTGCGACTACGGCTGTGACGGCCTTCTGAGCCCCGCGGCTGAGCGCCATCGCGTCAACACCTGCCGCAATGAACTTCAAACCGGCTCGATAGAGTGCTTCAGCAAGGACCGTGGCGGTCGTCGTGCCGTCGCCCGCGACATCGTTTGTCTTCGAGGCCGCTTCCTTGACAAGCTGGACTGCAACGTTTTCGTAGGGATCTTCCAGAAATCGTGCGCATGCTGGTGACCAGCGGCATCGTGCAACTGGGCCAGGACCTGTTCCAGTTCTATCTCCCGATCTACGCCTACGCGGCCGGGCTGCCATCGGCGGGTTTTTTTGATCGTTTACGGCTGTCGCGCCCGTGGCGCTTGCGCAAGCAGCTATCAAAAAGATAGC
>JANNGQ010000973.1:0-2464 GCA_031403975.1 Planctomycetota bacterium | reverse complement strand
GGGTTGGCACACCCCGGCGTCGCTCGCGACGGCCCACCACATTCACACGCAATCAAATGGTGGGCTTGGACATGCGCCATGGTTTTTGCGATTCAGGCCTGGAAGGCCGACACATCCAGTGCCGGGGTCGTCAGGCCCCGGAAAAGGCTGATCACCATGATCCAAGCCCCGGATGGGGGCGACACACCTTGAATCAGCTATGATTTGTGTCGCCCCATTCGGGGCTTGAACGTTTCGGGGACGGCTACCGGTGCCTCACGGCACCGGCTGACGATGTGCCGGCCTTCCAGGCCTGAACGAGGAACTGCAGGAAGTGTCGCGTCGTCAGGATATTCAGTGTGCCAGCCCAAAACATTCTGCCCCACAATTCCTCAATCCACGACTATTCCCTACGACGTCAAACAGCGACAATCAAACACAAGTATTTGCGCCGCGCAATGACCGACATTGAGCACAATCCATATCAGGTTCCTGGAGAAGACGTTGGAGCGACACGTGATTCAAATCGGCTGCTTTTCAAAAACGCGCTGAAGGCCGGAATCATCGGGCCTGTTGTGCTGTTTCCGGTATTTGCGTTCTTTGGTGCAGTTCACGGCTTGGGAGGGCTATTGGGAGGCCCTGAGTTTGATGGGTTGGAAGGAGCACGAAGAGGATTGTTCTTTGCAGGCTTTTGCACTGTGACATTGTTTTGTCCTCTGGTCCTTGCCGCTATCAGCATATGCAGCGGATTTCTCGGTTCTCTGTCCTTTCCAAAACATCCTCGATTGGTTTGGCTTGGAGTTGGAATCTCTGTTGCAATTGTGGAATACGTTTACTTACTTAGTTTTGAATGACTCGTCGTCATCGTGAATGTGACTTCGCCTACGGTTGCACGGACGGGCCAGATGGGCTCATCTTGCAGAAGACAACGAACACGAGATATGAACACTCCACTTCATCGCCGCCACGTCATTCGCAGCCTCGCGGCCGGATCGCTGTTGATGCCAGGGCTGTTGTCGCAACTGCTGGCAGACGACAGCGAGGTTGATCCGCTGGCGGCGAAGCAGCCGCATTTTCCGGCGAAGGCGAAGCGAGTGATCTTCATCTTCTCCAACGGCGGCGTGTCGCATATGGACACGTTCGACCATAAGCCGGAGCTGTTCAAAGCCGACGGCAAAATGACAGGCGTTGGAGGTGGACTTTCGAATCAGCAGCGAGTTCTCCTGAAGCCGCTCTGGGAATTTCGTCCGGGCGGTCAGTGTGGGACACTCGTCAGCGACCTGTTTCCGAATCTTCGCGAATGCATGGATGATGTCTGTCTGATCAAGTCCATGAAATCGGACGACAATGAGCACTATCAGGCTACGCTGGCGATGCACACGGGCTCGTTCTTTTTTTCGCGGCCGAGCATCGGGTCGTGGGTCAGCTACGGTCTGGGCACGATGAACGGCAACCTGCCGTCGTTTATGGTGCTGGCGGCTCAGATGCCCTATGCAGGGACTCAGGTTTTCGCGAATGATTTTCTGCCGGCGTATCATCAGGGAGTGCGAGTTGTTCCGGGAAAAGAACCGATTGTAGACCTCGAGCGCCGGACCACTGGCGGACGTATTCAGGAAATCGAGTTGGGTCTCGCCGCGGCGCTGAATCAACGGCATCTGAAAGAACGAGGCGACAATCAGGAGCTTGCCGCACGGATCAAGTCATTTGAAACAGCCTTTCACATGCAGACGGAAGCACCGGAGGCGTTTGATGTTTCCGGTGAGACCGCAGAGACGCTCAATCTGTACGGCCTGAAACCGGGCGAGACAGAAGGGTTCGGATGGAAATGCCTGGTCGCTCGCAGGCTGGCAGAACGGGGAGTCCGCTTCATCGAACTCATCGACGGCAGCAGCAGTCACAACTGGGACCAGCACGCCAACATGGCCGAACATGCTGACCATGCAAAGGTGATCGACCAACCGATCGCCGGTCTGCTGAAAGATCTGAAACGCAGCGGAATGCTGGAGGATACACTGGTCGTCTGGACGACTGAATTCGGCCGAACTCCGGGCGTCGACGGAGACAAGGGCAGGGGCCATCACAGTGCGTGCTTCTCATCCTGGATGGCAGGGGCCGGTGTCAAGCCCGGCATCAGTTATGGCAGTACTGACGAGATCGCTGCGACGGTGGCAGAGAACCGGGTTCACGTCCATGATTTTCACGCGACGATTCTGCACCTGCTGGGCATCGACCACACTCGTCTGACCTACCGCCACGGAGGTCGTGATTACCGTCTGACGGATGTTCATGGAAACGTCGTAAATGACATATTGAGCTGACAGGCGGACGGCAGAAAGCAGGCTGGGCGTCGCGCGGCATTCAGTTACCCGGTGAGAAGATGGGCTCTTCAAAAAGCCGGGCGTCTGCGCCCCAGATTGAATCGTTTTCGAGCACTTCAATGAACAAAAGAATGTCGATGCCCCCGACCGCACCGCCCGTGATGCGC
>JANNGQ010000972.1:0-2013 GCA_031403975.1 Planctomycetota bacterium | reverse complement strand
GCAGAGTCTGATGCTGCCAATGCAGAGGGGGCAGGGGCACAGGCAGGGGCAAAAGGCGTGCAAAGCGACGCGAACGGGCAAACTGTAAAAGAAGAAAGACCCCAAGAAACGCAATGTTTTTCGGGGTCTTTCGCGTCACTTAGGGTAGGTTCGAAAACCACCAGTACCGGAGGCGGGGGTCGAACCCGCACTGGATGTTACTCCAACCGGATTTTGAATCCGGCGCGTCTGCCATTCCGCCACTCCGGCGAGTACTTGAATGTCCGCGGCTGGGATGCGGCGGCGGGAAAACTAATCGAACGTTCGCACGTTCGCAAGGTGCCGCTGGATCTGACACTTGAATTTGTCGCGGGGTGCGCCGATTCAATCGAATGTCGAAAGAGCAGCAGGGCAAAAGTAGCGCAGAAGCCGTGGTCACACCCGGGGCGAGCCCGATGGCGGGGTGGCATGGTCCATTCTGCCGGGGCGACGCGGGATGGCGGCGCTTGTATGGTGGTCGTCGCCCGGGCAGAATCCCGGCGATGAGTCACCGATATTCTGAAATCCCGGAACTCTCGCAATCCGGCGGACCAACTGGAGTCATCCGCATTCCTACGGAGCAGGATGTTCCGTTCACTCGTCGTGTTCGTGCGATTGTGGACACACCGGAGTTTCAGCGGCTGGGGCATGTCACACAGCTGGCTCTAGCGTCGCGGGTCTATCCCGGAGCCACACACACGCGTTTTGAACATGCTCTGGGTGTGTATCACAACTCTCTGCGATATCTCTGGCAACTGGGTCGGGATCAACGGTTCGCTGACACGGTTTCTGTGCGCGATGCGGAGATTCTGATCGTTGCAGCGCTTCTGCACGACATCGGACACTGGCCATTCTGTCATCCCATTGAGGACATGTCGCTGCCTCAGATGCCGCCTCATGAAGCACTGGCACGGGAGTTCATCGGACCAGAAACGGAACTCGGATCAGTGCTTCAGCGGGAGTGGAAGATCGAACCGGAGGAAGTGCTGGACGTGCTTGTGGCGAGGTCGGACTCTGCCAGCAGCCGGTTGCGTCGATCGATCCTGTCGGGACCGATTGACATCGACAAGATGGATTATCTGTCGCGTGACAGCCAGCACTGCGGTGTTCCGTACGGCCGTCATTTTGACCGGAACCGGCTGATCAACTCGCTGATCGTCAACGAGGCGGGCGACGGCCTGGCAATCACAACGAAAGGAAAGACAGCTGCGGAGATGATGGTTTTCGCGCGATACGTGATGTTCACTGAGGTCTACTGGCATCACGCCGTGAGGTCCGCAACCACCATGTTTGCACGAGCATTCTTTGAACTGCAGCAGGAGCTGAATCTGAGTGCTCTGTTTCGCATGTCCGAGCCGGATCTGATCCGGACTCTGCAGACAACAGCAGCTGGCACTAAAGCGGAGTTGCTGATTGACGGCCTGTTTGGAAATCGCAGGCGGCTTTACAAACGCCTCGCTGAGTACAGCATTTTTCAGCACGAGCCGCTTTATCGACAGCTGCGACAGAAGACCTACTCACAGCTTGCGGAATTCTCATCGAAACTTACTGAGAAAACCGGACAACTGCTGCGACGTCGGCTGCATCATCTGGATGTGCTCACGGATGCACCTCCGCAGCATCGCGAAGTGGAATTCCGGGTTGATGTGTATTCGTCGGACGATCGATTGTACCGACCCCTGAGGGACGTTTCGCCGATCGTCGATTCGATGGCAAGGACACAGTTCGACGACTGTGTGAAAAAGGTCCGGATCTTTGCGACCGAGGAGGTGCGTGGAGCATTACCGAATGGATTTCCACTGGACACTCTTGTGCGGGAAGTGCTCGGCGAATGTGAATAGTGCGGTTCCAGAATCGGGTGTGGCGGAACGCGTGAGAGTTACATGTGAAATATAAACAAATAAGACCGGAACAAACACGAGTTACGCGACACACCGTTTTGAAACCCACGTAAGGCCAAACCCGGCCCACGTCTGAATGTTTAGCCACCATGTA
>JANNGQ010000971.1:0-3194 GCA_031403975.1 Planctomycetota bacterium | reverse complement strand
GGCAACAGGATGAGGTCACTAATCAGGCCTCCGATCATTGACAGGCTCAGCAGTGCCCCGAAGTAAACCAATGGTATGAACTCGGACGCTGTCAGCACGAGAAACCCGGCGACCAGCGCAAAGTGGGCCAGCACAACGGCTTTTCCGACGCCGGCCTGAGCAATCTGCAGCGCCCTCTTCACGCCGACTTCCGGCAGTGAATCCTGAAACACGGCGATGTAGTGGACGGAGCATGTGAAACCCATCGACACGCTGGCGATCATGGCCGTGCCGATGTTGACGGGGATCTGCATTAAGCCCAGTGAACCAGTCACGAGCGCGATCGGGAAGATATTCGGGACCAGTGAGATGACTCCGATCCGGAGACTGCGAAATGCAATCGTCATGCAGACCAGAGTACCGAGGGTGGCCCACAGAAAGCTCTTCAGCTGATCGGTCAGCAGGCTGTCGATGATGTGTGCCATCAGCACGAACAGCCCGGATGCCGTTGGTGGTGACAATGATTCGTCGGCTACGATTTCGGCTTCCCCGTCAACTCTGTTGAAATGTGCGGCGACCACTTCACGGACGCGCTCAATCTGAGCAAGTTTCTGCTCCGTGGGCTGCTGCTCGGGAGATCGCAGCACGATTCTCATTCGCCGGCGTTTCGGATTGTAAAAGCTGTCGACCAGATCGCGCTGCCTCTTCTGCATGGTGTCGAATCGTTTGGCGGAGGGGCCGATTCTCGGAGGAATGTCAATCGCGTCATTCAGCGACAGAACGTCCAGCGGAATACCCTCATTCTCCAGGGACTGCAGCGTGTCCGTCAGCGCACGCGTCTGATCAAGGAACTCACTCGTCAGTGGCTCCGGGACATCGAACGACACATCCCACGTTCCGGCCGGTCCGAGTTTTGATTCCACCAGTTTCAGCGACTGCACGATCGGCGAGGACTCACGAAAGTTCTTACTGAAATCGGTCTCCACCTGCATCATCAGCAGGCCCGGGGCGGTCAGGGCAGTCAGCAGCAGACACACGACTGACGTGGCAACCGGATGACGCTCGATCATCCGTGCCATACGGAGGAGGATGCGGTCGAGCCAGTCTTCAAGCTTGACGCGACCAGGAACGGGAACCGACGAACCGGATGCGAAAGTTGCAGGGAGTACGCCGATGGTCAGCACCAGAACCATCAGAGTTCCCAGCGTCATCATGATGGCAAAACTGCGGACGGGCACGACGTCCGAAACCAGCAGCGCGGCAAATCCGACAGCGATCGTGATCACGGTCCACATCACGGGATGCCACAGCTCTCGAAAGGTCTGCACAGCCGCCGCTCTGGCATCCAGCGTTGCACGAAGTTCACGGTAATGCACAATAATGTGCGTACTTGTGCTGACCGAGATGATCGTCACGAGCGAATTCAGCATCGAACTGACCATGCTCAGCTGCGCCCCAGCCAGCACAAGTGCGGCGCGTGTGCAGACGACGGATCCGGTCACAATTCCGACGGGTGCCACCACCCATCGCAGGTCACGAAAAATGGCGAGCAGTATGACGGACAGCACGACCAGCGAAGCCAGGTACAGCCGATTTCCGTCCCGCTCTACCAGATCAAACATGTCCTGAATCTGCACGGCTTCTCCCGCCACGGCGAACTCGGGACCAAACCCTGCCGCGACTCGACGGATGCCCTGAATCGTTTCCTGTCGAGTGGACGACGATATATCGGCCGGATGCAGCTGCAGAACAATCGCCGTCGTTTCCTGATCCGGACCGATCAGAATTCCCTCGAACAGTGCCAGCATTTTCCTCCGGGTGTTTCCATTCTTCAGAGTCTTCTGCTGAATGCGGAGCAGGTCGCGTGTGCGTTTCCCGTCTACGCCCGGGACATCGGCAAGTTGTTCAGAAAGCTGTTGAATCCTTGCGGCGGCGCTCGCACTGAGTTCCGGATAGTCTCCTTCTGGATTCTGCCGGATCAGGCCCGGCTCGTGCCAGGCGACGATCACATATTCATCGCCGCCGAAGTCTGCACGCGATCGTTTGAGAACGTGAATGTCCGGGTTGTCAGGTGCGAAGAACGATTCAATCGTCTGGTCGAATTCCAGCAGGTCAGCAATCGGGATCGCGCCGGCGACCGTGATCACGACAGCAAGCAGCAGCCAATTGCGACAATCCGCCAGACGATTCATGAACATCCTTTGCCAGAGGCAGAGGATGGTAGTTCAAGCCGGTTCAGCAGTCGAAGTACATTGCAAACTCGAACGGATGCGGCCGCTGGTTGATGGCTTTGACCTCATCGTCCCGCTTGTGCTGAATCCAGCGCTCTATCACATCGGGTGTGAAGACATCGCCCCGCAGCAGGAAGTCGTGATCCCGCTGCAGTGCGTCCAGAGCCGCATCCAGCGTCGCCGGAGTACAGACCAGACCGGCTCGCTCTTCCGGTGCGAGATCGTAAAGGTCTTTGTCCTGAGGCCGCCCCGGCGAAACACGATTCTGAATTCCGTCGAGCATAGCCATCAGCACGGCCGATATTGCGAGGTACGGATTGCACGACGCATCCGGACAGCGAAACTCGAATCGCCGCTTCGACTCGCGCCCGGAGTTGGCCGGAATCCGGATCGCCGCGGAACGATTTCGATAGCTGTAGGACAGGTTCACGGGAGCGTCAAATCCCGGAGCGAGCCGCTTGTAGCTGTTGGTCGTGGGACAACAGAACGCCAGAAGTGCCGGTGCATGCTGCAGCAGACCGCCCATGGCGAACATGGCTGTTTCGCTGAGTCCGCCGTAGCCGCTGCCGCCGAAAAGCGGACGATCGTCTTTGCACAGGGAAAGTGTCATGTGCAGCCCGGAGCCATTGTCGTTCCAGAGCGGCTTGGGCATGAACGTGGCCACCTTGCCGTGGCGGACAGCGACGTTGCGGACGATGTACTTCAGTCGCATCAGTTTGTCAGAAATCCTCACCAGCGTATCACAGCGCAGATCCACTTCACACTGGCCGCCGGAAGCCACTTCATGATGCTGACCTTCCGTGCGGATGCCGCTATCTTCAAGGAGCAGCATGATTTCCGTCCGCAGATCCTGCAGAGAATCCACCGGAGGCATCGCCAGGTAGCCTTCCCGATGCCGGATCTGATTGCCTCCGTTCGAACGACCTGCACCGCGGTTCCACTGCCCCTCCGCGCTGTCGATGTGGTAATAACCCTCGTGCTCGC
>JANNGQ010000970.1:0-3649 GCA_031403975.1 Planctomycetota bacterium | reverse complement strand
GTGGCAATCGGTGTCCCTGTGGCATTCGTGCCGCAACGCGAAGGAGTCGCTGCTGTCGGGAGGCGGGCCGGATACGCAGACGATTTCTGTTCCCGGACGCAGCAGTCGACTGATCGGGGGGCTGGTGTCGGTCGCGGTCGAGCGGTCTCAGGCAACCGAACTGCTGCTGGCGGGGTTCTTTCCCAAAGCGCAGTTGAGTGATCACCCCGCGAGACCTCGCATGTCGGGGTTTCGCGAAATCGGATTGCCCTATGCAGCGGACACTGGAATCACACGGCATCTGGCGGCATTCCTGCAGCAATCGCTCGGAGGCAAAGGACTGACGCATGTGCTGTTCAACGGCGGCGTGTTTAAGTCAGCAGAACTCAGAACGCGACTGCTGGGACAGTTGCAGAGCTGGTTCCCGGAGCATCCTCCGACGGTCATTGAGGGCTCTGAAGATCTCGACTTCTCCGTCGCCCGCGGAGCCTGCTACTACGGCTGGACCAAGATGCGCGGCGGCGTTCGAATCCGCGGCGGGACCGCTCGCTCGTACTATGTCGGCATCGAAGCCGCGGGCCTCGCCATTCCCGGTGCCGAAAGACCTCTGAAGGCGTTGTGCGTTGTCCCGAACGGGATGGAAGAAGGGACCGAAGTCGATGTACCGTCGGACTCGATCGGCCTGATCGTCGGTGAAGCCGCGCGATTTCGATTCTTCTGTTCACCGAACAGAAAGAATGATCGACCAGGGGACTTACTGGCTCGCTGGTCGCCCGATGAGCTGAACGAAACGGACTCACTCGAAGCGACGCTGCCCGCGGAGGAAGATTCGGACGATTATGTTCCCGTTCGTTTTCTCTCGCGCATCACGGAATTGGGAGTACTTGAATTGTGGTGCGTGCATGAATCCAACGGCCAGCGGTGGAAACTGGAATTCAGTGTCCGCGACGATGCGGAGGCTTGAGAGATGAATCAACACGGAAACTTGATGAGTCTGGTGAATCCGTCCTGCGGCGCAACGACCCTCTCATCCGGCCTATCGGCCACCTTCTCCCCCTGCCTGGGGGAGAAGGGACGGTGGCGTGAGCTTAGCTTGCAACGAGCAGAGGTTCGGGACCGTTCACAGCTGCAAGGGACGCAGCCGTGACTGAGGTCACTCGAAAGTCATCCGTTGACGCTTCAGAGCCGGCACGTCCGAGGTTTATCGTAGGCATTGATCTGGGAACGACGAACTCGGCCCTTTGCTTTGTCGATACAAATGCGAGCGACTGGCGGATCACGACCTTTTCCATTCCGCAGGTTGTGGCGGCGGGACAAGTTGAGTCCCGGGAAACCTTGCCGTCGTTTCACTACGAAGCATTGCCGGAGGAACGGGCTGCCGGCGCGACGCGACTGCCCTGGCTCGACGAAACGCCTGACATCGCAGTGGGGATTTTTGCTCGGGATCATGGTCGGACTCTTCCGGGACGGATGATTGAATCGGCAAAGTCCTGGCTGTGTCACAATGCTGTTGATCGACGAGCTGCGTTATTGCCGTGGCACGGTGCGCCTGATGTGGAACGACTCTCTCCGGTGAATGCCAGTGCTCGCTACCTTCGCCATCTGAGGGAAGCCTGGGATGCGGCTCATCCCTCGGATCCTCTGGCGCTGCAAGAGGTGATGCTGACGATTCCGGCGTCATTCGATGAGGTTGCAAGAGAACTGACAGTGGCCTCGGCCCGCTCTGCCGGGCTGGCGCGAGTTGTGCTGATTGAGGAACCTCAGGCAGCATTTTACTCCTGGGTGGATGCCCATCGCGATCACTGGGACCGCATCGTTTCGCCCGGCCAGAAGATTCTCGTCTGCGACATCGGCGGCGGGACTTCGGACTTCAGCCTGATTCATGTGCGGGACGGAGTTGAAGGACGGTTACAGTTTCACCGCGTTGCTGTCGGAGAACACCTGCTGCTGGGCGGTGACAATCTGGATCTGGCGCTGGCACATTACGTCGAACAGAAACTCGGTCAGCCGGACATGAGCGTCAGGCTTGATCCACGACAATGGAGCATGTTGATTCCGGCCTGCCGTCACGCGAAGGAGATCCTGCTGAGTGATAACGCTCCGAAAACGCACACCGTGGTGATTTCCAGCGGCGGTTCGCGGCTGATCGGCGGGGCTGTGCAGATTGAATTGACTCGCGACGAGGTCGTGAAGCTCTTTCTCGAGGGATTTCTGCCGAGCGTCAGCCTGAATGAGAAGCCGCAGAAACGGCAGTCAGGATTTCAGGAGTTCGGTCTGCCTTATGCCGCAGATCCGGCGATCACGAAGTATCTCGGCGCGTTTCTGACGACACATCTGCAAGCTGGAAGCGGTGCTGCAGAGCAGGGCGGTCATGTTTCCGGGAGGCCCGACATCGTGCTGTTCAACGGCGGGTTCTTTGCTTCGCCGGTGCTGCGTGCCCAGTTGATCTCGGTGATTGAGGACTGGTTTCAGACGGACCAGAAATGTAGCCCTCACGCTCCGCGTGAGGAGCCTTCCAAGGGAGATCAGCGTACAGGACTCGATATTGCAATATCTACTGCCGCCTCCTCGAACAGGACGGGTCTGGAGACCCGTCCTACGGAATCACATGTGCAATCGCCATCGGAGTCGCTGTCGCAGGGACGCTGGTCGCCGGTTGTCTTGCGGAATGATCGGCTGGATCTGGCAGTGGCTCAGGGGGCTGCTTACTTCGGCATGGTCCGGCGAGGCGTGGGCATCCGAATCGTGGCCGGGCTGGCTCGAACGTATTATGTCGGCATCGAACAGTCAGACGGAGGCAGGGCGGCGTTGTGTCTCGTCGCCGCGGGTACGGAATCATCCACGGCACCGGTTCTCATCGATCGGACGTTCAAGGTTCGGACGGCAGAGCCGGTGGAGTTTCCGATTCTGTTCTCGGGAACTCGTCTGACAGATCAGCCGGGGCAGATCATTCCCTTCGATCCTGAACAATTGTCATCGTTGCCGCCGATTCGCACGGTGCTGACAACACGTCGAAGAGGCGACGCGGCCGAAGTCGATGCGCGTCTGTCAGCGGCTCTGACGGAAATCGGTACATTGGAACTCTGGTGTGAACAAGTCGACGGTTCGCGTCGCTGGCAGCTGCAATTCGACGTGCGTTCGGCGACGGAAACGGATCGAGCGGCTCACACGGGTTCCTTGGAACAGTCGGGCATTCTGGATCAGGAGCTGATTGCGACGGCAGTGACCGTACTTCGCAGAATGTTTGGTCCGGCAGCGACTGACGGACCTGATGACGCCATGAAGCAACTGTCCGAGGCGATCGGCCTGCCACGATCGGACTGGCCACCGTCGCTGCTGCGGGCGCTGTGGTCCGAACTGCTGGACCTGAGGGACGGGCGTCGCAGCAGCGCGCGGCATGAAGCGCGGTGGCTGAATCTTGTAGGTTTCTGCCTCAGACCCGGATTCGGTGTGGCGGCCGATGACTGGCGAGTTGAAGAAACGTGGCGCGCCACAAACGGTCGTTTGATTCATGGCACACCCGCGTGCCTTGCGGAACTGAGAACACTCTGCCGCCGCATCTCGGGGGGACTCTCAGGCGGGCGCCAGAACCAGATTGCCTCGTCCGTTCTTCCGGCAATTCGACAGCGGTTCCGGCAGGCTCAGTCAGGTCGAGGCAAAGCGGTACCGT
>JANNGQ010000969.1:0-2821 GCA_031403975.1 Planctomycetota bacterium | reverse complement strand
GGTGTCTGCAGCGATCGTGCTCGGCGTGCTGCTGGTTCGACGAATTCGGTTGGCCAACGCGAAAGCCGCGGTGACAGTGGTGGCGGCGGAATTGGATCGGCTGACTTCGTCGGGCGGCCAGATCCGCGCGGGGCTGGATCTGGCGGAGGATCTGCAGTCGGACAAGTCGAAGACTTCCTGCGCTCTGACAAACGGACTGGCGGATCTTGCGGTGCGGCAGGCGACAGTGCTGGCGTCCGGCACATCAAGGATGGCAGTGGCTTCCCCGAAACCACTGCTTCATTCGGGTTGTGTCCTGTGCGTGACATTTCTGATCGTCATCGCAATGTCCATCGCCATGCCTCGCATGGCATGGACGGAACTTCGGCGATTCTTCGATCCGTACGGCGGACATGCGGCGTGGTCTCAGTACGAATTCAACGTGTCTCCAGAGAACGCATCGGTGAGCTATGGCGGAAGCATGGAAGTCACAGCCACAGTCGTCGGTCCTCCGTTTGAGCAGCTGGAGATGGTGCTTGTACCGATGGCTGACATGCGTTCCGGGAATCAGCAGCCGCCGGATGTTGAGGACGTGATTCCCATTGACGTGCTGCCGATGTTTCCGGATTCGAACGGTTCATGGCATGCCTCACTGGCGGACATCCGTGAGCCGTTTGAGTTCTTTTTACGTGTCCGTCGGGCCCGCAGCCAGGTATGGCCTGTGACCGTTGTGACCGTGCCGTCGATCATAGATGTTCAGGCAGAAATCACGGCCCCATTGTATACGGGCCTGTCGCCGTTCCGCGGCACGATGCCGATCAACGGAGTCGAAGGATTGCCCGGCACCGTGGTGAAAGTCACGGCGGGCAGCAACCGACCGTTGTCGGCCGGTCAATTGCATCTTGTACTCGATGCAGCGCCTCAGATGGTGGCCATGGCTGTGGACTCTGATCCGCATCGTGTCTCCGGAGCCTTTGAGATCCGCCGGCGGGGACACCTCGACCTCACAGTGATCGACGAAGCCGACCAGCCCAATGCGTCGCCATTTTCAGTGCCGATCCGAGTTCTGCAGGATCAGTCACCGATGGTCCGGCTGGCTCAGCCGCGTCCAGTATCGTTCGCGACTCCCACGGCCGTGATTCCGATCGTCGTCGCTGCGGAAGATGATTACGGGCTGCGACGATGCCAGTTATTCCGCAGTCTCAACAGCTCGCGACCGCTGCCGACGGACCTGCCCGTTCCGGCCGGGGCACCCCGCCGATTCCAGCTGCAGACTCAATTGCCGCTGGCGGAATACGAACTTCAGCCGGGAGATGAAATCAAGCTGTTTGCCCGTGTGGAAGACAATGATCCCGACGGCCCGGGAGCGCCGGTGGGCAAAGGGTCGGAAAGTTCGATCGTATCGATCCGGATCATCAGTGACGAAGACTTTAATCGGGTTCAGCAGCAGCAGGCCGGTATGGAGATGATGACGTCTCGTCACCAGCAGGCTCAGCGCCGCATGGAATCGCTGGCTGAGCATTTGCAGAAGCTGAAAGAGAAACTGGACGCTGCCGATCCCGACTCAAAAGTCGCGGAGGAAGCTCGCAAGGAGATGGAACAACTGGCTTCCGAAATGCAGAAAGCGGCTGAAGCGCTGCAGGCGATGGCAGAGAAGCCGCTGCCGTTCGATCTCGATAAACAGCTGGCACCGCAGCTGGCAGAGATGGCCGAGATGCTGATGAAAATGAGTGAGCAGACCTCGAAGTTGTCAGCGGACCCGGACCTCAGCAGCAAGCAGGCCGGCGAAGAAATGCAGAAGCAGCTTGACGCGATGCGTCAACGGCAGCAGCAGCATCAGGAGGAGGCCATGAAGCCGCTCGAACATCTGGCTCGAGTGCTGCCGCTGAAGCAGGACGAGGCGGCGTTTACTCAGCTTGTACAGCGTCAGCGTGCCCTCGCGGATCGCCTGCAGTCGCTGAAGGATGCGAATGCCGACGCCGATCCGGCAACGCGGGCGAGAATGCGTGAGCTGGAAGAAGAACAACACAGGTTGCGGGAACAATTGACGGATCTGCTGAATCGCATTGACGAAGATATCGCCCGACTTCCGGAAGAACCGGAACTTGACGAGCTGCGGAAATCGGCTCAGGATTTCGTCAATGCGGTGCGAGCCAGCGGTGCGGATTCCATGATGGCGGACGCCGAAGATCTGCTGACTCAATTCGACGGCGAATACGCTGCGGCAAAGGCGGAAGAGGCCGCAAGAATTCTGGAGCAGTTTCTGTCGCAGTGCAGCGGCATGGGGCAGTCGGGCAACAGTTCGTGCCTCAAATTCAGTCCCGGACTGGGTGGCAGCATGTCAAACACGCTCGATCAGCTGTCGCCCGGGATGGGAATGAAGCAGGGCGGCATGGGAATGGGCAGCGGAGGTTCGGGCGGTTACAGTGCTCAGAGTTCGACGATGGATAACGTCGGAATGTACGGAACAACACCGATGATCGATCCGTCTCAGGCCAGTCAGGGTAATTCTGATTCGTCAGCTCCGACGGGCGTGATGACGCAGCTCCAGGGCGACGGGACGGATCAGTCTGACAGTGCGTTCTCGGCCAGCCAGACAAACTCAGCGTTCGGAAATGCCGAAACCGGAGTGCCGTCGCAGTACAGACGTCAGGCCGGGCAGTACATGCAGAAACTGGCAGAGGAACTGGAGCAGTAGTTATTGGACGCTGGACCATGTCATTGGAGCCCTTTATGCGACGCTGTTCTGGAATCGTGCTGGCATTGTTCGGTGTGGCGGGCCTCGTTTTCGCAGCACGGGCCGATGAACAGCAGCCACCGAGAGACGCGGCACAGATCCTGC
>JANNGQ010000968.1:0-4386 GCA_031403975.1 Planctomycetota bacterium | reverse complement strand
GCCGTCGGCGGTGCGCCAGCCGCGCGCCTTCCAACCGCGCATCCACTCGGTGATGCCCTTGCGCACGTATTGCCGATTTTCGGCTGGACGAGCGACCTATCGCGATTGAAGCCCGCGGTGCCGAAATCACACTACCGCAACCAAACCGGTTGATCGTGATTCCGAAACAGGATTCGTTTGAAGTCATCGTGACGGGTTTCGACGAGAACCGTGATTTGTTTCTTCAGACCCGGATGTGCCGAGCAACGGCCAGTGTCGGCCGTGTTTTCGCGGGAATGAACGGATGACGCAGGATGGCCGACGATCTCAATCCGTATGAAGTGTCGCAGCCGCCGGCACTGGCTCAGTTGACCTTCGGGCAGAAGCTGCTGGCGGTCGGAATCGGTGGGCTCGTACTTCTGGCGTCGGGCATCACAATGACGGCGTTTCTGTTTGGCATGCTGATCGGCATTTACGGTCGCAGAATGCCGACACCGATGGATGTCTCGGCATTGTTCGCAGAAGACATGCTTCCGTTAAGTGTCGGCGGAGCAACATTGATCGTCGTGATCGCCGTGTTTCTGGCATGCTATTCGATGTTTCGCGTTCTTAGGGTCCAACGGTCTCTGCTGGCGGCGTCAGGGCGACGTCTCGAGCTGGCTCGGCAACTCGAAGCGTTTCGGAATTCAGGTTCCGCCTGATTCGACAGTCTCTCTGTTCAGACTGCCAACGAGGGGACTGTCGGACTAATTGTAGGGTCGGCTTCAGCCTGCCTCGTCAATCCAAAAACACAGGTAATTCCTCAACGCACGGCAGGCTAAAAGCCTGCCCCACGATAACACCGACGAGGCTGGCTGGAAGCCGGCTCCACGATAACACCGACGAGGCCGGCTGGAAGCCGGCTCCACGATAGACGAGGCCGGCTGGAAGCAAGCCCCACGATAACGCCTGATGTACACAGGACAGTCGCGACGAATTGACAGAGAGAGTTTCAATAATGTCCGCGCAATCCATCGAAGCTGCAGGCTTCTGTATTTCTCTGGAGGATGTCCGGAGTGCCGCGGTGAGAATCCGGAGTCACATCATTCGCACTCCGCTGATTGAGGCTGTGCCGCTGCGGGAAGAATTCGGGTGCTCCGTTCACCTCAAGTGCGAGAATATGCAGTACGGCCATGCATTCAAAGCACGCGGAGCCTGCAATGCACTTTTCAGTCTGACGGATGAAGAGGCATCACGGGGCGTCGTGACACACTCGTCCGGCAACCATGCCGCAGCGCTGGCTCGAGCGGCGGGCCTGCGTGGCATCATGGCTCATATTGTCATGCCGAACAATTCGGCAGGAGTCAAATTGGACGCGGTCCGCCGGCTGGGTACAGAGCCGCTGCTCTGCGAACCGAATTCAGCAGCGCGAGAAGCGATGGCCGCGGCCGTTCAGCAACGAACTGGGGCGACTATGATTCACCCGTTCAACGATCCGCGAGTCATCGCGGGACAGGGCACTGCTGTTCTCGAGATTCTGGAACAGGCACCCGAGATCGACACGCTTGTCGTGCCGGTCGGGGGCGGCGGACTGTTGGCAGGTTCGCTGGTTACGATTAAGTCACTTCGACCGGACATCCGCGTGATTGCTGCCGAGCCGGCATGGGCCGATGATGCTCAGCGAAGCTGGCGGTCGGGCAAGATCGAGCCCGTGCTCAGAACCGATTCAATCGCCGACGGACTGAGAACGCCGCTCGGTACGCTGACATTTCCGATCATTCACAGGTTAGTCGACGACATTCTTTGTGCCGACGAACAGACGATCATTGCCGCCACTCGATTGCTGGCCGTCCGTACGAAAATCGTCTCTGAGCCTTCAGGGGCCGTCTCGCTGGCAGTCATGATTCAGCATCGAGAACACTTCGTCGGTCGCAAAGTCGTCGTACTGATCTCCGGAGGAAATCTCGACGATGCGCGTCTGCTGCTGTGAGACGCAAGAGGGCTCGGGCTCGGAACCGAATTCCACACTGCGTCGACTGCCCACGTTCGACCCCGTCGGCTCCTGGGGACTGTCGGATTAATCGCGATTCCATGTGGGGCAGGCTTTCAGCCTGCCTGGACTTCAGAAAACGCCTGTGTTTTTGAATCGCCAATGCAGGCTTTCAGCCTGCCGACTGCATCTCGATCGTGCGGTTTTCTCAATGAAAATGGCAGGCTGAAGCCTACCCTACGAAGCTTCGGCAGTATTCCGACTCACGCCGTCTCGGGAGGCGCGGCAGAAAACTGCAGCAGGGCCGAGCGAGTCTGCTGCAGCTGGTCAGCGGACAATTCCTGATCTTCGGGCAGATAGCGAGCCTGCTCGTACGCATCGGTGAGCGTCGCTGCGGCGAGTCGCCGATCGGGGGTTGCAATCGCCACAGCATTCTCGACAGCACGATGAGTCCACCAGGCCTGCACTGACTTTGCCGAATGCAGCGCGAACTCATGAAACGCACGGACGACATCGGCGCGGTCGCGGATGTCGTTCGACTGGATGGAGTGCACTGGCAGTCCGCCCGCCAGGGCCGCTCCGGAACGTGTCTGCCAGAACCGAAGCCCCAGGAATCCTGCCACCATCAGCAGCAACATACCAGCGAGGACTGCCACTGGTGTCAGATCAAATCCCGGCCCGAAAGGCGACTGTCCAGGCGACGAGGCACCCGGCGTTGCCGAGGATCGGCCCTTCGGAGCATCGGCAACATCGGAGAATATGTCGGTAGCGGCTTTGCGGAACTTGCTGAGCGATGACTCAGCCGCAGGAGCCCTGCGTTCTGTCCGTGAACGATCCTGAACTGAACGATCCGCAGAACGATCACGGAATCTGGTGTCCTTAGCAATCTCAACAAGCTCGTCTTTCAGACCATCGAGCATTCTGATCATCGACTTTTCCATGCCCGCAGCCGTCGTTGTTCCGCCGTCCGATGATTCTTCGGGTGTGCCGGCCAAAGCACTTTCTGATTTCGACTGGCGACTTTCCTGCCTGGCCTGCTCGATAATCTTCTTCATTGTTTCACCGAAACCGCGTCGCTCCAGTTCTTTCCGAATGTCGATGTTCGAATCCGGCTGCTCCGGACTGCGCCGATCCGTCGACGCTGATTCTTCTGGGCGGTCTGGCCGCGGCTGCAAAGCCCCCGGCGCTGCGTTAGACGGTGGACTGCCGTCTCTGATCGGCTCTCGGGATAAAGGGCCATGCGTTGACTCCTGCTGCTGAAGACCGCGCGGGGGAACAGGCACCATTCCTGGCACAAGTGGTGACAAACCGGTCTGGCCGGATCGAAACTGCTCTGGATCCGATGGCGGAACGAATTGCTCCGGATCGTGAGTCAGGCCCGGTGATAATGCTTCGGTGTCGGAACTGTTTGCGGAGTCCTGAATTGCTTTTTCAATTCTCTCATCATTGAGCCAGTCCAATGGACTTGTGCCGGGCCGTGATTCTTGCATCTGCTGCAGCACATCCTGCAGCGCCTCAAGGGACTTCTGCTGAGATGCATCCACTTTTCCTGATTCGACGCCAGGCTCGCCGGGACGTTTCCGGCCTGCCAGATTCTCGAGGAAGTCCTTCAGCGCGCTCAAGGATGAATCGGGAATACTGCCGTCGTGCTGCGACTCCGTGGCATCCGGCTCGGATACCGATTGTCCCGGTCTTCGTTCCGGCGAGGGCGCATAGCGCGTGTCGCCGTCGGGAGCCACCGCTGAGTCTTCGACAGGCAAGTCGTTGTCGGTCGGCCTGGGAATCAATGGCAGATCGGACGATGAACGAGATCTGCTCGGCACAGCCGGGGCCTTGCTGTCCGGCGGTCGTGGAAACGTCGGGAGAGCGGGAGCACCACGGCCCGGTGAAGGCAGAATGCCATCCTTTGAAAACTGCTCCAGCATTTCACGAAGCTGCTGCTGAACTTCTGGATTCTTCAAAGTCTGTTCCAGCTGCGCCTTCGGAATGGTACTCAAATCCGGCGGAACGAAATCAGGCGGCAGTTGGCCCCTGAGTTTCTCCAAAGCGCTCCGGAGTCTCTCGAACTGCAATGGGGCAGCGTATTCCGGGGAGCGAAAATCCCTCCCGGGGCTGGTGTCGCCGGGCTCGCCAGTGCCTTTGGATTCGATCATCGAACGGAGCTGCTGCAATAACTCCATTTGAGTCGGCAATCCAGGCACGTCCTTCCGAGGCAACGGAAGAATTCGCTGCGAAGAATCATCCTGTGCGTTCGCAATCCGGCTGACGCTGCACTGAGACATCGTCAGTAAGACAACTGCAAGCACAGCACGACTCATTTTCGAACTCACGGATACAGCTCCATCAAGGTGTGGCGTTCAATCAGACTTTGTCGCGTCAAGCTGGCAAATCTTCGTTGAGCGGTTGAAGATCTGCCGGAATAAAGAAACCGTCTTTGC
>JANNGQ010000967.1:0-4325 GCA_031403975.1 Planctomycetota bacterium | reverse complement strand
GTCAGGGCTGGAAGCCCGGCACATCGTCAGCCGGTGGCGTGAGCCACCGGAATACTTCAGGCCTTAGGTTTTTGATTCTCGTATACCGGTGGCTTACGCCACCGGCATGGGATATGTCGGCCCTCCGGGCCTGAAATGCGCAACTTCAAAACTGACGCTTCGGGTTACAAAGTGAGCATCAGTGGCCAGCGCCATTCCGTTCCCACGATGAGTTATCGGAACAAACGAAGCGTTCGGGCTGTTTATGCTCTTCTCCGTCTGCGGATGTCGCATCGGTCATGCGACCAATGCGGCAGATTGTGCCGCAACGGCGGTCGCGTGACTTCATTCGGTGAATAGCGGCAGAGGCAGAGTCCATGTTTCTGAGTTCTGCGGCGGGGCGTCACCGGGCAGCCTTTCCCGTTTCGCTCTTTCGACCGATGGCTGGTCTGCGCATCAAAAATTGCCGAACAGGGAAGATCGGAGAGATAGCCGGGACTCTGACGCCTGTGCTTCGCGTGACGCCTGAACCGGGGGAACCGGCTGTGAGCCGTCTTCCCGTCGTACAGAACCGACTCGCCGAACGCCGATGTTTGCGAGGGTTACACGGTAGTCCGGGACGATCAGTCCCGAACGGAATGGACCCATCCCGCGGAAAACTCACATGCGCCATGATGCTTCCGAGCTTCGGTCTCTGGATCAGGTCGCCGCAACTCTGCTGGCACAGCTCGGCTACAGCAGCGGCGTGTGTCCTGAGTCGACTCCTCTGCCGTCGGTTGAAGGCGTGATGTCCATCGTGAATGACATCCGCGACCTGCTGTTTCCCGGGGTGCATCGGACTCGCCGCGTTCAGCCCGGCAGCGCCTTCGCGGAATATCAGTCACTGCTGGCCCGCGTGGAATCCCGACTGCGCATCGAGATCAGCCGCGCTCTTGTTCATTCGCGCCAGATGCAGTTGCGGATTCACAACAGCGCGGACGTGTCGCAGTCGGGTCCTGCGGCTTCATCTCTCGCTGAACGCTTCGTCCACGGGTTGCCGGAACTGCAGCAGATGCTCAGTACCGATGTCGATGCGGCCTTCAATGGCGACCCGGCCGCGAAGAGTCGCGAAGAGATCGTGTTGTGTTACCCCGGCATTGAAGCGATCACCGTCTACCGCATCGCTCATCAGCTGCTGATGCTGGGCGTTCCCTATCTGTCACGGATCATGACAGAATGGGCGCATCGGGAAACCGGAATTGATATCCACCCGGGTGCGAAAATCGGAGCATCGTTCTTTATCGACCACGGTACCGGTGTGGTGATCGGCGAGACGTGCGAGCTCGGTGCCGGCGTGACTCTGTATCAAGGGGTGACACTGGGAGCCTGGTCGTTTCCACGTGACGAAGACGGCAATCTCATTCGCGGAACCAAACGGCATCCGACTCTGGAAGATCGTGTCACGGTCTACAGCAATGCGACGATTCTGGGCGGGACAACGGTGATCGGAGCGGGCTCGCAGATCGGCTCCAGTGTGAGTCTGAACCGCAGCGTTCCGGCGAATACAATCGTGACGATTGAGAAACCGTCGCTGCGCTTTCGTGAGGCCGCGTGAAGTTGATCGCGAAGCGAGCGGTAAGTGTCCACCGGCCGAAAACACGCCGCGCCTCGTTCGGGAACTTCGTCGATCGAATCGGCAGGATCGGCACGGTCGCAAGATCCAGGCGAGTGCGTTACCTTGCCTGGTACGAATCCCTGGAGGGTTGACACCCTCCGCTCGCCCTTTGCGCCGCGGCTGCACCGCTCTGCACATCAGGAACGCCCCATGACCTCTGCGAATCTGCCGACTGTGGATCTCAAGACCCTGCCAGGTATCCGGCAGTTCGATCTGACCGGTCAAGTTGCCGTGATCACCGGCGGCTCGAAGGGACTCGGGGCTGCGATCGCCGCCGGACTGGCATCAGCCGGAGCAACAACCATCATCGCCAGCCGAGGTCTTGCGGAAGCTCAGACTGTGGCCGATGAGATCTCCGCGGGGTACGGAAAGAAGTCACTGGCGGCATCCGTCGATGTGACTCGACCGGACAGCGTTGACTCTCTGATTCGCACCGTTCTCGAAGCGACCGGACGAATTGACATCCTCATCAACAGTGCCGGGATCAACATCCGAGGAAGCATTACGGATCTGACCTACGATCAGTTTCAGCAGGTGCAGCGGACGAATGTTGACGGAACGTGGCTGTGCTGCAAAGCTGTACTTCCGACGATGAAACAGGCGGGCTATGGACGCATTGTCAACATTGCCAGCACACTCGGTGTTGTCGGCCTGGCAAATCGAACACCGTACACGGCCAGCAAGGGTGCCGTCGTTCAGATGACTCGCGGGCTGGGTCTGGAACTCGCTCAGACCGGCATCACCTGCAACGCACTCTGCCCCGGTCCGTTTCTGACGCCGATGAACATTCCGATCGCTGATTCTGAAGAAGCAAAGAAGAACATCATCGGAGCCGTCGCGATGGAACGCTGGGGCAACCTGAGCGAAATCCAGGGAGCCGCATTGCTCCTCAGCAGCCCCGCCGCCAGCTACATGACGGGCAGCCTCGTCACCGTTGACGGCGGTTGGACGGCGCGGTGAGCTGAGTTGCTTCTTCGATCTGAGTTTCCGGTAACTGGGGCGAAGCGCAGCCACCCCAGCGATCTCCGCCAGGACAATGAGCATCACAACTGGAACTTCAGCCGCAGAGCGGCAACAGCGCGGTGCCGGTGGCGACAGCCCAATGGCACTCACTTTGTGGAACAATTGTCCTCAATTGTTCATCCGGTCGCAGGCGGAACAGTTGAGACAACTGTTCTATTCTGTGACAAATCAGCCAAAGTGAGTGCCATTGGGCTCGCGGCACCGTGCTGCCGCTGCTCCGCAGCTACGCTCTGGACTTTTCGAATGTGGTCACGATTGGGGATCGATGATAAACGACGGTCTACACTCCACGGACTCTGTGACCTTCAGAATTTGCTGTCACAAACATAGACCTCGACGATCTGACTGCACTTACTGCAAACAAACACATTCATCTGAGGACTATGCTGGTAGATATCGTCAAAAGCCTTCGGCGGAACGGCATTCCCAAGCCAGAAAGTGTAACACGTTGTCGGTGAGCCTTCTTGTTCAGCTCGACTTGCCTTCAATAGACTCTCAGAATACAGAGCTGAGTCGCTGCCAATGGCAGTCCCGGAAAGCACGGCTTCGTACAGTCTGCGGACTGTTTCATCGAGCGAGGACACGTCAATACGATCCACAACCTTCTGATCGAACAAGGACTGGTCCGTAGCAATTGGATGGCCCCGATGGCACCAATCCGGTTTCAATAACGACGCTTTCACCCACCACATGATGCTGACCAGGAGTATCGCGATTGCCGCAAGAATGATTGCTTTTTGCCGTTTATTGGATAGCAGTTGCATGTTTCTTCCATCTCTGTGACCGCGACCTATGCCTCCGCCGTAATCGTCACCACGACCGACTTGAACGCCGGGGTCTTTGACAGTGGATCAACAGCGTGCGAAATCAGCACATTAGCCTCCGGATAATACATGGCCGCATTTCCCTGTCGGATGTCGATTTCACGCACGAGGATGTAGTGCATCTCGCCGGTGTCACTCTTGATGCGGACTCGCTGATCGACTTTCAGACCCAGCCGGGCGATGTCCGCTGCATTCATCAGGATCACATCGCGTCGTTCCTGGCCACGATAGAGGTCTTCTTCCTCGTAGACAACACTGTTGAACTGACCTTCAGAACGCATCGTCATCAGTCGCAGTTGGTTGTCGGAAAGCGCCGTCGCGTGCAGTTCGATCGGATGAAACCTGGCCTTCCCGGTTACCGTCGGAAACTTGTAATCAGTCACCACCCGACCGGGAACGTGGAATTCTTCCTTCGTCGAATCGATGTCCTTCATACCTTCGTAGCCGGGAATCAGGTCCGCGATGAGTTCTCGAATGGCCGAGTGACTTTCCAGTTTTGACCAGTCGAGACGCGAGTCTCCGGCAAAGATCTTCTGCCCGATCTCCGCGAGAATCGACACCTCGCTGCGGGCGTTCCTGTGTCGAACAGGGCCGCCATCACTGAGCCGCACGAAGCTGAACATGGATTCCTGCGTCGTTGACTGAGGTTCCTCATCGCGCGGCAGGACTGGCAGAATGAATGTCTCTTCACCGGTGCCCCATGCGTGGCCGGTGTTCAGTGTCGTTGACATATACACGATCGTCTTCAGCTTCTGCATGGACTCAAACGCACGCCTGGCGTTCGGATTGCTGCCATAGAGATTTCCGCCGAGGAGCAGTGCGAAGTCCATCGAACCGAGATGGGC
>JANNGQ010000966.1:0-1843 GCA_031403975.1 Planctomycetota bacterium | reverse complement strand
GTCTGCCATCCCTGCTGAAACAAGCAATGGTTGAGTTGATGACTCGGCTGTAGTTCGATTGTCCCGGGTTTTCCTTGTCGACCACACTATCTGGCATGGCAGAACGATGCGGGCAGAATGATGGAAAACGTGAGGAAGTGGCTGGAGAATCTCACTTCATTGTTCTGCCCGCATTATTCTGCCAACCGAGAACACACTGATCACAACCCCGTTCGATGGATACTCCGTTCCGGTCCGAACGAAACGCGGTGTTGTTCCGGTACAAGTGCTTCGCGATTTTTTGCCATGAGCTTAAGCTCTGGTGGATTCCGCGACAGTGAAGATCAGATCGTGCCGACCATGGCCGTGTGATGGCTGACCGAGTCGATGCTCCTGTTGAGCGCCTCGACAATCTGCGGGACGAGAGCATCGGCTTCGGACGACGGAATCTGGCAGGTGCCGGCCGCCGCATGACCGCCGCCGCCGTACTGCAGCATCAGACTGCCCACGTCGACTGGATTTGTGCGGCTGAGTATCGACTTGCCGACAGCGATGACTGTTATTCCCGGCTGACGGCTGCGGATCAGATGAACGGAGACATTGCACTCGGGCAACAAGGCGTAGGCGAGGAACCGGTTACCACAGTAGATCACATTCTCGAGACGCAGATCAATGACGGCAACACGGCCATACATTCCCGAGCAGCGGGCAATCTGTTCGCAGTAGTCCTGTCGATGTTCGTTGTAGAGATCCACGCGTTCACGAACATCATGCAGGCCCACAATTTCCTCAATACTGTGGCTGCGGCAGTAGTCCACCAGAGCCATCATCAGCTGGTAGTTGGAGATGCGGAATTCCCGGAATCGTCCAAGTCCGGTGCGGGGATCCATTACGAAATTCAGCAGTTCCCACCGCTTGGGAGCAAGAATCTCTTCGCGGCTGAACCGACCGGAATCGCACTTGTCAACCGCGTCCATCATCTCGTGGCTGATGTTACGGAACCGGGCTGCCCCTCCAAAATAGTTATAGACGACTCGCGCAGCGGAGTCTGCATCAGGATCGAGGATGTAGTTCTGCCGGACAATATGCCCGTTCCGCAGGGCCTCGCTGTGATGGTGGTCAAAGCACAGATGGCACGCCGCGGAGTACGGCAGATTTGTGATAATGTCACGCGACGTGACTTCAATCAGGCCGTCCTGCATGTCCTTCGGATGAACGAACATGATGTCGTCCAGCATCTGCAGCTCACGCAGCAGCGCGGCGCTGATGAGTCCGTCAAAATCACTGCGTGTAATCAGGCGATAATTGAAAGATTGCAGAGGCATTGCGGTGACTCGGACCCGAAAAGAAATGCCGGTTGTCATGCCAGGTGCCGGAGATTGCGGCACAAGACCGATGAGAGTCTAGGTTGCCTTTCGTACTCACGCCGGCGCAACCGACCAATTCTGAATCATCCCTGCGTTGCCATTGGTGCAGTGATATCGATTGTGCCGCCCCATTGCTGAGTCACCGAATTGGGGGAACGCCACAAAAGTGTCTATGATCGACTGGAATCGATGCAGTACGATCCCGCGTCTTTACTGTTGGCTCCCGGCGCGCCGGGACTCCGCCGGCTGGAATTCGTTGTCTTTACTGTTGGCCAGCCGCTCCGCCGGCTGGAATTCGTTGTCTGTTGCCCGGTTCGGGAATACCGGTCGTCGGAGCGGCGGGACAACAGTGTTTCTGCCACTTCCTGAGTCGCCTGATCCATGAGACTGCCTGAACTGTACAAAACGCGACCGTTTGTCCTGTCGATTGAGATCTTTCCGCCGAAAACGGCCGAAGGTGATACAACATTGCGGCGGCACCTGCAGACGCTGGTGGG
>JANNGQ010000965.1:0-2437 GCA_031403975.1 Planctomycetota bacterium | reverse complement strand
AAGAGCGGCTGGAAACGTCGCGAAGGATTCTTGTAGCCGGATTCGTGAGAATTCGGAGTCAACGGCTCCGCCCCCGAATTCTCACGAATCCGGCTACGAAGCCACTCCCATATATTTCGGTGCGGAGAATCCTTCACGGCGATGCCGTGTCGAGCGCACAACGATTGTGGTTTGCCGGACTTTTGCTCCTCTGCGTTGCGTTGCCAGGGTGTGATGATGGTTCAGCACCAGGATCGGCCGAGATCGGTGCCACACTGCCGACGCGGGAATCAAAGCCGGTGCGAGTCGTCATCAGCGGTGATACTCGGGGATGGATCATGCCATGCGGGTGCACGGCGAATCAGTCCGGAGGCTTGTTGCGGCGGGCGACGTATCTGGAACAGTTGAAGAGTCAGAGCACTGCGGAACTCATCGTCGTGGACTGCGGCGGGGCAGCGGAAGGAACGGCCCCGTATCAACAGTCCCGTTTTCGGGCAATTCTGCTGGGCGAGAAGGCGATGGGCCTGGAAGCGCACAATGTAGGAGCGTCAGAAGCTGCACTAGGGGCCGGAACGCTGACGCAACTGGGCACGGATACGGGAGTAGCCTTCATCTCGGCCAACGTCACAACGAAACATGGTGAACCCATCGCCCCGTCACATGTTCTGACCGAACGTGGCGGTCAGCGGTTGCTGATCACAGGAGTGTGCTCGCCGGCACTGCTCAATGAATCCGACCTGTCGGCGACAGAACCAGCCGACGCGATTCTTTCAGTACTGTCGGAACAGCGCGGCAAGTTTGACAGACTCATTGTGTTAGCCTGGCTGCCGGTCGATGAGCTGCGTCAGCTTGCAGAGACATTGCCGGAGGCGGACGCCATCGTCGGCGGTCCGACGGGGCAGAGTCTGCCGCCGCAATTGGTCGGACGAATTCTGCTGACGTCCGCGACGAATAAAGGCAAGTTTATCGCTTGCCTCACACTACCGTTCAACAAACGGGAATCTGCGTCGGGGGAGATTGTGGAACTCTCGCCGTCATTTGCCGACGACGACGCTCAGAAGAAAAACCTCGATGACTTCCGGGCAATGCTCGAGTCTCGAGACTTCACTGCTGCCGAAAGCGGTTTCGCGCCTTCAGGCACAGCGGGGCTTTCGCTGACAGCCAGAGTGGCCGGAACAGAATCATGTCGTGAATGTCACGGCGACTCCTGCACGTCCTGGGATGCGAGCGGACACAGTCATGCCTGGGAACGACTTGTGTTGCAGAAGTCCGGCGTCGATCCGTTTTGTCAGCAGTGTCACACGACGGGCTACGGATTGCCTGGCGGGTTCTGGTCGTTGAAGGAGAGTCCTGGCCGCACGGACGTCGGATGCGAGAGTTGTCATGGCCCGGCGGAAGAACATGCGCAGGACAGCAACGTGAGAACTCCCGTTGATGCGAAGGGTTCCTGCCTGATATGCCATGACCAGGAGAATAGTCCGCACTTTGCGTTTGAGGATTATTGGGAGAAAGTGCGCCATGAGTAGAGATTTGCGGGACGCGATGTGCAATTCAAGGAAGCCCTCGCTGACGCTTCGGGTTGGTGAGATTCTGGCTTTGCTTGTGTGGGCTTTGGGGAGTATGCCGACCGTTCGATGTGACGAACCGGCTGCGGAGCAGCACTTCGTCACCTGGCTGCATTCACTCGACGAGGCTTCCGAACTGGCTCGCGTACGTCGCACGCCGATCCTTGTGATTTTCGGAGCCGAGTGGTGCGGGCCGTGCAAATTGCTCGACAAGGAAATTGAGCATGCATCCGTCCAGAAGGAGCTGGAGCGCTGGGTGCCCGTGCATCTGGATGTTGACGTTGAACAGGATGCGGCGGAGAAGATGGTGGTGTCGGCGATCCCGGTGTTCGTGCAGCTCGAAGCCGCGTTCAACACTTCGCCCGGTGCGCTCGTGGGCGCCGACGCGTTCAAGCACACCGGCGGCAAGGCCATCAAGAAGGTTGTGTCCCAGCGCCCGCGTGACCAGGATCGCGACAACGCGCAGCCCAGCGTCATCACGACACAGAAGGGCCGCGAGTCGACCGAGATCAGCATCGAAGCGCAGCTGATCCCGAGCGGCAACAGCGCGACCCCGACCGAGCCGGACTACGACGCTCTACTCGAGGCGCACTTCGGCAGCAAGCACAAGTGCACGGCGCACACCACGACAGCGGCCGGCAGCGCGAGCGTTACGCTGAACCTGACGGCCGGAGGCGGTGCCGCGTCCGGCATCCTGGCCGGCGACCTGATCGCCGTCGACGTCGACGCCACGTTCGGCTACGAAGTCCGGCGCGTCGTGTCGATCGCCACCGACGTGGTGACGGTCAACGCGGCGTTCAGCGCCAACCCGGCGATCAGCCGCGTGGTCACGCGGAGCAACTGCAGCGCATGGTGCGCGAGCCGGTGAGCCTCAAGATGGAGGTCCCGGGCAC
>JANNGQ010000964.1:0-1729 GCA_031403975.1 Planctomycetota bacterium | reverse complement strand
CCCCAGCCACCTGCTTGTTCTGCGCCTTGTCCCCCCCCAGCAACCCCGCCCCCCGGGCCGGGGGGCTGCCCTAAACACGACTCGATTGCTGAGCCTCGCAGATTGAACGTGATCCTCGGCATTCGCCCGGTCATCAATACTGACTCTCCGGACTCGGCGGCTTCGGAGTTTTCAGAGTCCAGAGTTGCAGCATTTCGACGATGAATGAAAACGACATCGCAAAGTACAGATAGCCCTTGGGCACATGGTGCCCGAAGCCTTCAGCCGTCAGCAGCATTCCGATCAGCAGCAGAAACGACAGCGCCAGAATCTTGATGGTCGGATTCTTTTCGATAAAGACGACAATCGGTTTCGAAAACACCAGCATTCCGAGAACCGACAGGATAATGGCGGTCACCATGATCGGGATCGGATGCTTCAAATCGGTCGTCATCCCGACTGCCGTGATTACCGAATCCAGCGAAAAGACCACGTCAATCATCAGGATCTGTATCAGGACGGCCATCAGAGTACTCACTTTCGCTGGTCGTATTCCGTCACTCCGCACCGACTGCATCTTATGATGAATCTCATGAGTCCCCTTGTAGACCAGAAACAGCCCTCCGAAGATCAGAATCAGGTCCTTACCCGAAATCGGTTCGCCGAACAACGGGAACAGTTCATTGGTCAGGTTCATAACCCAGCCAATCGCCAATACCAGCATGATGCGAGAGACGACGGCCAGCAACAGTCCCAGCGTACGAGCTTTGTCGCGTTGGGATTCAGGAAGTTTGCCCGCCAGAATGGCAATGAAGATCACATTGTCGATCCCCAGCACCATCTCCAGTGACGTCAAGGTCAGCAACGCGGCCAGGGATTCGCCGTTCAGGAAATCGCCCATCTCGTCAATTCCCGCGTCCAGAACTCATTGATGTTTCAAACTGCAACCGAAGATCTTCCGGAATCCGGGTGACTCGATTGGCAGCGTAATCAAACACAACAATCACCGAAATGCCTTCCGCGACGATCTGTCTCTGCTGACGGCTGACGATCGCATGACCGATGTCAACGCTGGAACGGCCGATCCGGGTCACTCGCGAGCCGACATCCACGAGATCCGGAAAACGCAGCTGCTTCCGGTAATCACACTTGATTGAGGCCAGAATCGGTCCGAGCCCGGAACCTGACATCGTCACAGCAGATGAGAACTCATTCAGCAGGTCAATCCGTGCCGACTCAAACCAGCGAAAATAGACGACGTTGTTGACATGCCCGAACGCATCCTGATCTCCCCACTGCACGGGCAACGTGGTGATCGTACGGTAGCCGGCAAGCACTTCACGAACCGAAACCGGAATCTGCTGCCAGTCGCTCATCGTGCGGACTCGCCAGCCGGCGGCTCTGCGGTGGCTTTTGCGCTTCCAATACCACGGACTTTCACAAACCCGCTGATGGCCACGATCAGCGCTGACAGCAACAGGACGACAACCGTCCATTTCGCTGAGTTGTCCCGAAACTTCTGAGTCCCCGCTGATCGCCCCACCAGCGCGGATGCAAAAAAGAAGACTATAAAAGCCAGGATGATCTTGGTCCCGATCAGAGCGTGGTACAGACCGTCGCCCTTGTGCAATGGCATCGCCCGAATGTAGTTGAACAAGCCAGTGACGATGAAGAGTGCTATTCCGCCGTGGACGAATTTCTTCCAGCGACCACGGATCGCCGCCATCAGTTCGGGCGACTGCCCCTGGAG
>JANNGQ010000963.1:0-6284 GCA_031403975.1 Planctomycetota bacterium | reverse complement strand
CCTGCCTGATCGACTCTATTGTGGGGCAGGCTTCCAGCCTGCCTGATCGACTCAAAAACACGTGCGTTTTTTAAGTCCAGGCAGGCTGGAAGCCTGCCCCACAAAGAATCGCGACTAATCCGACGGTCATCGTCGCTTTGTAACGAGAATTCCTTCATGCCCGGCCTGCTCACAAAAATCTGGATCGAAGTCCGCTGGCCAGTGCTGTTGTTCTCCATCGGCCTGTTTGCGGTGATGGCTCTTCTCACGGCGCTGCTGCCGAAAGTACTGGGTGAGATTCACCTGATGTTCGACCAGGTGCCGCTCGTAAGACCTCTGCTCACGGCAATGCTGGGAGTGGACCCTGGTGACAAGGTGTCAGCCCTGCTGTCGCAGGCATTTCTCTGGGTTCACCCGACGGTTCTGACGCTGTTGTGGGCGCATGAGGTCATGTACTGCTCAAGAATGCCGGCCGGTGAGATTGATCGCGGAACCGCCGACTTTCTGCTGTGCCTGCCTGTATCCCGCTGGAAACTCTATTGTTCCGAAACAATCGGCTGGCTCCTGTCCGGCATCTGCATTCTGGCACTGGGGTACGCCGGTCATCTCGCGGCGTCGACGTCTCTCCAGCCGGAAATGCGGCTCACTGTGTCGAACACCGTCATGGTCATGGCGAATCTGGCGGCCGTCTATCTCGCTGTCGGCAGTTTCACTTTCTTCATTTCGGCTCTGAGCGACCGCAGAGGCCGCGCGATCGGAGTCACTTTTGCCATACTGCTGGCGTCGTTCCTGTTGAACGTTCTGGCGCAGTTCGTGGATTGGGCAAAGAGTATTTCGCCGTATCTGTCTGTGATGGAATACTATCGCCCGGCCATCATCATCCAGTCAGGTCTGTTTCCCTGGAGCGACATCCTCACGCTGCTGGCACTTTCGTCCGGACTGTGGATCATCGGAGGACTCGTGTTCCGGCATCGAAGCGTGTGTACGGTGTAAGTACCGGGCGCCAGACTACGGCTTCGGCTGCGGCTCGCTCTGGAGAATCCCCGTATGATGCAGCCACTCGGCACATGATCGGGTCCATGCATCGCAGCCGCGATTCACTTTGCGAACGCCGAAATCATGTACGGAATCTGCATAGATGTGCAGCTCGGCAGAAACGCCGGCACGCTTCAGCTCCCGGTACATCACCATGCTGTGCTCCGGGTCGCTGATGATGTCGAGTCCACCGTGGACCAGAAACACGGGTGGCGTGTTCGCGGGAATGTGCAGTCCGGCGGCAAGTTCGTCCGAGTCTTTGGCCTTCAGATATCCTGAATAGACGGGAACCGCGAAGTCCGGCCGGCAACTGATCGTATCCAACGCATCGAGCGGCTCGTACGTTCGCTTTTCAAAGCGGGTTGCTGTCGCCATAGCGAGATGACCGCCAGCCGAGAAACCAACGATGCCGATCCGATCAGGAGCGATGTGCCATTCACTGGCTCTGCTTCGAATGATGCTGATCGCTCTCTGAGAATCCTGGAGCGGACGGCGTGCCGGCTCACCCATCGTGTCGTCCGGACGGCGCGGAACACGGTACTTCAGAATGATGCCAGTGACACCAATCGAATTCAGCCACTCCGCAACTTCCTCCCCCTCCAGTTCCCAGTAGAGATTCCAGTAACCGCCCCCCGGGCAGATCAGCATCGCTGCGCCCGTGTCGTTTTCATTCTCCGGCCGATGGATTGTGATCGTCGGCCTCGTGACGTTGGACAGCATCCGCGTCGATACCGTGACCTCCACCTGCTTACGATCAAGGGCAGGCGACATGATGACTTTTTCTTCACCAATTCCGCCTGCCTCATCTGGAGCTTCACCAGGCCAGAGTTCAATGACCAGAGGTTCGTCCGCGGCGATGCACGGAAGTGAGAGACTCATCGTAATGAGACACAGAAACGCCGCTACGAATCGCGAAGTGACCATGAGTATCATCGATTCCTTCGATATCCGGTTGACAAGTCACAATTGATGATTCTCGTAGCCGAATTCGTGAGAATTCGGATGGATATGGATTGGCCCGAAGTCTCACGACTTCGGCTACAGTTCCAACGCCAGTCGTTTCCAAGAAAGAAGTCCTTAACGGCGCTGGACATCGTGCACTTTCACGCCAGCGCTGCTCTGATGCGATTGACCAGCTTATTGTCCGCGTCACCTGAACCCTTCAGGTTGTACATGCCGGATGCCAGAAACTGGTTCCTCTGTGCAGGGCTGATTTTCGCATAGTCTTCCAGAACCGCCGTGCTGAATTTGTAGTCGTGAGAGTCTGTCCCCTTGAGGAAGATCAGGCGGCGGGCGGCACTGATCAGAATTCCGGCGTCAGAATCTGTCGTGATAAACGCCAAGGCCCGCTGCGCTGCAAGAAGCGGTTGTTTTCCGACAGCCTCAAAGACGGCATCAACCGTGACGGGTTCGCGTGTTTCAGTCGCCGTAAGTTCTTCAATCTTTGAATCTCCGACCTGACCCCGTGCCGCCATCGCATCGCGGAACAGAACCAGAAACGAGGCATTCTGAAGCAGCAATTGTTTTCTGGTCTGAGGGCTGCTGATACTGTCGAACAGAAACCGCATCGCATTGGTGGTGGTCACGGCATGCAGCGCGACGATGCCCGATTGCCGCATCAGCAGTTCACCGGACGCCAGATGCAGGCCGTCATAAACTGACTGCGGAGAAACGCCGCGATTCAGCAGTTCCACGACGAGTCCGGCTCCTTCATCGGCAGTTCCGGTTCGCAGCAGCGTCAGCAGTTCCGTCGTCGCGCTCCTGTCGAGTTTGCCGGATTCCCAGCCCTCCCGGATCTTCCGCGCCAGCTGCTGATTCGTTTTCCAGGATCGATCCGGTGCAAGATCGCTTGTCGCCGGATTCGGCTCTCCGTTGTGATTGAGCATCGCGTACGCCAGAGACCTCAGCACGGGCTCGGCGTGTTCCCAGCCGATCGTCTGCAGCGCCCGCCAGGAATTCGCGAGATAGATCGCCTTGTGTCCGATGCTGCGAAAATCCCTCGCGGCGTAACCTGCAAACAATTCCAGCGTTTCCGTCGCCCCCAGCTGCCTTGCAATGCCCGCGACTGCAACATCGGCCTGAGCCACATCCCACTGCTGCATCGACTGATGAAATGTGTCGCGAACCTTTTCTGCGGACGGCACACTGCCTTCGTCAACCGGCAGCATCGTCCAGTTGCCTTCGCTGACATCGCGTTCCTGAGATCTCTTGAACTCATCCAGCGCCCACAGAATAGGCAGCCAGCGATCTGCATCGGGCGATGACATACTGGCCACATGCGCTGCGTTGACTACCAGCACCGCATGGAATTTGAACCCCACATTCGGGTAGGGCTCAACGTTTCGGACTCCGGCGAGAAACAGCGCTCCAAGGACTTCGCGGTAGCTCAGTCCGTTGCGGATTCTTGCGCCGATTTCCTCCAGCAGCCGCTGCCCCGGAGTTTCTTCAATCAGCCGTACCAGCGGTTCGATCTCCGGCCGGAACTGCACAATGCCGCGGGTCGCTGTCACCTGTTCGTCCCTGAGTGGTGCCAGTCCGGCAATCAGATTTCCGCTGGCCAGTATCGAAGCGCCAGCGGATGTGGACGCTAGAAATCCGCGACGGGAAAACGGACTGTTCATGACGCGCCTCCACAGTGAAAACGTCAACACGCTACATGTCGACAGCGACACCATTGTTCATTCGTGACCGCGGAAGTGCAATGCGACGCTCCGGTCGGCCCGGCGGTTGGGCGCCGCGAAGGATTTTCCGCAACGAAACATGAGGGAAAGAGCTCGTAGCCGGATTCGGGAGAATTCGGTGGGCACCCGTTGACTCCGGATTCTCACTAACCCGAAGCGTCAGCGAGGCGATGCTTTAAGCACCTCGCTGACGCTTCGGGTTACTGTGGTGCGACCACAAAGGTCTCATTTTCCGCCTCGTGAAGTCTGGTCAGCTCCCTTTGTCTGCAAATTCCGGCATCATCGTAGTTCTCGCTCACGTCATTCGACGGATTGGCCTAGAATCGCCGCTCCTGACTGCAAAGGCATTCGAAAACAAACACCGTCCCGAATCGGATCAGACCGACAATGATTTGTGTGAGTCTCGGACGAACCCGGCTGTCGTCCATGCGCGAAGAGCATCGAGCTCTCGCCGAAACAGGAGCGGAACTGGTTGAGCTGCGCGTGGATTACATGCGGAAGCGGCCGGATATCGGCGCACTTCTGAAGGATCGCCCGACTCCTGTCATCGTGACTTGCCGCCGGCGGACAGATCGAGGCCGCTGGTTCGGTACGGAAGAGCAACGGCTGTCAATTCTGCGAGAAGCCATTATCAATGGGGCGGAATACGTCGACATTGAAGACGACGTTGCGAAATCCATCCGGCGATACGGAAGCACAAAACGGATCATCAGTTACCACAACTTCGACGAGACACCGCTCGAACTGTATGACGTTCATCGCCGACTGGCTCAATGTGATGCGGATATCATCAAGATCGTAACAATGGCCAATTCGCCGACCGACAATGTCCGGATCCTGGAGATGGTCGGCGGCGCCGAGATTCCGACCATCGGATTCTGCATGGGGGAACTGGGAACCATCAGCCGGATCCTGTGTGGTCGCTGGGGCTCACCGTTGACCTACGCCAGTTTCAGCCGCGAACGGGAATTGGCTCCGGGGCAGCTTTCATTCGCCGAAGTGAGAAATCTGTATCGCTTTAACAGAATCGGGAAGAACACCCGGGTTTACGGAGTCATCGGCGATCCGATTGCGCATAGTAAGAGCCCGTTGATTCACAACGCGGCGTTCCGCAAGCTGGGCATGGATGCAGTTTACCTCCCGCTGCGAATCCCGCCGGACGTCCTGCTGGACTCACTGCGCGAATTCGACCGGCTGGGGATGAGCGGTTACAGCGTGACGATACCGCACAAAGAAGGAGTGCTGCAGTTCTGCGATGCGCTGGATGAAGAAACCGACAGCATCGGCGCGGCGAATACACTGTTCCGAGCGAACGACCAGTGGAACGCTGCAAACACCGATGCCTCCGCAGCTCTGGAAGCGATTCAGGAAGGCATCCGGAGAACGGGCGGCATACCGGAACTCGTCGGGCGCAGAGTCCTGATCCTCGGTGCGGGAGGCGCAGCGCGTGCCGTTGGTTATGCATTGAGCCGCATCGGAGCTGCGGTGTCGGTGACGAATCGGACGCGGGACCGGGGCCGCGCACTGGCTCTGGAGCTTGGGTGTCAGTTTGTTTCGTGGGAAAACCGCGGAGCGGAATCGTGCGAGATTCTCGTGAACTGCACTTCCGTCGGGATGCATCCGAAACTGGATGAGTCTCCATTCGAACAGCAATGGCTGGGCGATACAACGCTGGTGTTCGACACGGTGTACAATCCCGAACAGACGCTGCTGCTGAAGAACGCCCGTGAACGAGGCTGTCCGACCGTCAGCGGGATCGAAATGTTCGTCCGTCAGGCCGGCCGGCAGTTCGAACTGTTCACCGGTGTCCAGGCTCCGCTGGAGTACATGATGGAGACTCTTCGCAGATCGATGTCGGCTGCAAGGACAATTGTGAAACCCGATGAACCTCCTGTGGCTTCTTGAGCGTGATCCTGATCGAGTAAGAGTAAGAGTAAGAGCAGCGGATACGATTGAAATTGAACATGGCTATTACCCTCATAGGATATCGCTGCTGCGGAAAATCGAGCGTTGCTCCGCGGCTCGCTCAACGGCTGGGTTGGTCGTGGGCGGACAGCGATTCCGTCGTGGAGCAGCGCGCGGGATGTCAGATCAGTCAGATCTTTGAATCCGAGGGCGAGTTGGGGTTCCGGCGCATCGAATCGGAAGTGCTGAGTGATCTGCTGGCAGAACATAAACTTGTCATCGCCAGCGGAGGAGGTGCCGTGCTTTCCGAGTCCAACCGTCGGCTGATGATGGCATCCGGACCGGTTGTCTGGCTGCATGTGTCCGCGGCTGTTCTGGCGGATCGCCTTGCGAAATCCCGTTCGGCAGAACGCCGTCCGAGCCTGACCGGCCGACCAATCCACGAGGAAGTGGCCGAAGTCCTGGCCGTGCGTGAACCACTGTACCGTGAATGTGCGTCTCTGATCGTCAACGCAGAGTCCGAGCGCCCGGAGCAGGTCGCAAGGCGGATCGCACGGCAATATGCTGAGCCAGCTCAGCAGGAGCCTGCGTGATGATGTGGTTTGATCTCCCGCGGTTGTTCGTATTGCCGTGCCTTTTTATTCTGGGCTGCTGCATCGGCAGTTTTCTGAACGTCTGCATCCA
>JANNGQ010000962.1:0-3427 GCA_031403975.1 Planctomycetota bacterium | reverse complement strand
AGTGGATGCTGAATTTCCGAAGCTGCGTCACGGCCTTGTCCGCGGGAAGAATCTGCTCCGCAAGCCGGAAATGTTCACAAATGACGTCGCGCTGTTCATGTACCGTGGGAGGGGCAGGAATTGATTCGCCTCGCAGAAGTGCGGCAGCCTGGGAGAAGATCCATGGGTTGCCGATGGAACCCCGAGCCGCAGTGACCCCGTTGACACCTGTCTCATGGAGCATTCGAACACAGTCGACTGCTGTGAAGAGGTCTCCGCTGCCGAGCAGAGTTCGATCCGGAAACTGCCGCCGGACTTCCTTCAGGAACGACCAGCGGCTTGGCCCCACGTACTTCTGCTCGACCGTGCGACAGTGAACGGTTACTGCTGCGATGCCGAGGTCAAACGCAGCTTCGATGATGCGGAAGAAATTGTCGCGGCTCTGCTGAGAGTCATCCAGCCCGCGCCGCATCTTGACGGTCACCGGAACCTTCACCGGGACCGCCTCCCGGACGCGTCGCAGAATCTCAATTGCAACGTCCGGCTGACCAAGGTGGTAACCACCACGGCAGTGTCCGGATGTCTTCTTTGCCGGGCACCCGAAGTTAATGTCGATGATATCAAATCCGGCCTCCGCCAGTTTGATTGCAGCCGACGGAAACTCTTCGGGCGCGGCTCCCATCAGCTGCGCGCCCGTCGGATGATCGGCGTCCGTAAGATACAGATGGTGACGAGTCTTCGCACGGTCCTTCAGGCTGTTGACGAATGAGTCAAGCATCACCTCGCAGATCGAATACGGTGCTCCCAGCTTTCTTGCCGTCGCGCGCATCGGCCAGTCGCTGTAGCCGCTCATCGCCGCCTGAACGACGGGCAGCATCAGAGGGATGGAACCGATGGTGAGCACAGTGGAAGCCGTGAAGACGCATGCGAGCTGCCGAACGATCAGAGTATGATAACGGTCTTGCCGGATCTGAGCATTCTGCGGAAGACCCTGATTGACCGCATTCTCGCGGTGGGTCAGGCGCGACACGACCGACCGGACTGTCAAAAACGGACACAGGAGCGATTTTCGCAACGTTGAAAACGCCGCATGTCCTCCAGATTCACCCGACTCTGTTGCAAAATCGGAACTAATTTTGACAGAACCAAGGGATTGCCTTCGAGACCGAAACGCATGGCTGCCTGGGCAGAAACGCCCGTGGCATGGCGAGACATCCCCGATCCGAACCAGCTCCGACTGCCCGACTCAGTGTGCCTCAACATGCTGCTCATGGAACTGCCTGCAACATCCGCGACAATGCCGTTGGTCTCTTCACGAGATCTGTCCGCTGCGCGCACGCAGATCCTGACCGTCAACGTCGAAGACTATTTTCAGGCCGGAGTGTTCCACAGATACATCAGCACCCGCAATTGGTATCGCTTCGAGTCGCGGCTGCAGAAAAACACTGAAGATACACTGGCACTGCTGGCAGCCCACGAAGCAAAAGCAACGTTCTTTGTGCTTGGATGGATTGCAGAAAAATATCCGGAGACAGTCCGTCGCATCAGCGCTGCGGGTCACGAAGTTGCCAGTCGGGGATTCCTGCACCAGCCGCTGTTGAAGCTGACAGCCGAAGCCAGGAAAGATGATCTGCTCCGTTCAAAGGCCCTGCTGGAAGACACGGTCGGAAAAGAAGTCACGGGATTCCGGCTCTCGGACGGATGGCTCACGCGCCGTGATCTCGGATTCCTGAATGAACTTCAGGAAGCCGGGTATCTCTACGATTCCAGCCTCATGCCGCGCCGCCGCGATTTCGCCGCTGAGCCGTACCGGCGTCTGATCCATGAACAAGGGTGCGAACACGGAACACTGCTGGAAATCCCGCCGTCCACGATTCCTGTCGCGGGAGCCTGGTTACCAATCGCCGGCGGAAACTATCTCCGACAGCTTCCGGAAAACATGATGCGGTCTGCGGTGCACCGCTGGACGAAGACAGAACCTTCGCCGTTTGTGATGTACTTCCAGATCTGGGAACTGGACGCCGACCAGCCACAACTCAGCGTTGCCGGACGACTGACGCAGATTCGTCACTATCGAAACCTCGGCAAGTATCGCACCCTGCTGCCGCAATACCTGCAGTCGATGGCGTTTACCTCGATTGCCGAACATTCGACACTCATCGGCAGTCCCCTGGAAGCACTGAACAGGAATGTCAAAACACCCGCATCAATCGTCCGTCCATCAGTGTGCAACGACTCCGCGAAGTCACCGGCCCCTTCCGTCTCTGCTCAGAAGCCGGTCGTGCGGACTCCCGTGACGCTCGTCATACCGTGTTACAACGAAGAAGCATCGCTTCCGTATCTGCATCGCACGCTGCAACCGCTGCGGCATTCACTGGCGGCGCACTGGGATCTGAAGATCCTGTTCGTTGACGACAGCAGCAGAGACAACACGCACGAGGTTCTGCAGTCTCTGTTCGGTGATGATCCGGACATCCGGATTGTACGGCACGAAACGAACAAGGGAGTGTCCGCGGCCATTCTGACCGGCATTCAGACAGCCGGCACAGAACTTGTCGCGTCGATCGATTGCGACTGCTCATACGACCCGCAGGAACTGCTGCACATGCTGCCTCTGATGAAGCCGGGGGTCGCGATGGTCACGGCGTCTCCGTATCACCGCGACGGAAGAGTCAGCAATGTACCGGGCTGGAGACTCATGCTGTCGCACACGTTGTCATGCATGTACCGCCTGCTTCTGCGGCAGAAGCTCTCGACCTGGACAAGCTGTTTTCGAATCTATCGGGCTCATCAGATTCTGGATCTGCCGCTTGTGGAAGATGGTTTTCTGGGCACGGCGGAACTGGCAGCTCAGCTCAGTCTGCACGGGCGAACCATCGTCGAACACCCAGCCACTCTGGAAGTCCGGCTGTTCGGTTTTTCAAAGATGAAGACCTTCCGGACAATCCTCAGCCATTTGCGACTTCTGGCGAAAGTCGTCGTCGACAGATGTCGCGGGCCGCATGCGGGAAAGTAATTGAAACAGCAACGTCACAGTAACAACGGAAATCACTGCCATCTGACTGCCTTTTGTACCAAGAGAAAGACCGAACAATGACCAACCGCATCAACCTTCCTTCGGATCAGGACTGTACTGGCCGAACCCTCGGACCGGAGGAATTGGAGGCCGTGCGTCAGTGTCTTGAAACCGGAACGCTGACGAGCACCAAAGGAAATTTTGTGCGTCAGCTCGAAACGGCGTTCGCGGCAAAGATCGGAGCAAAGTTTGCCTATGCCTGTTCCAGCGGAACAGCAGCCGTGCATTGTGCCATTGCCGCAATCAATCCGGAGCCCGGTGAGGAAATCATCACCACGTCGATCACCGACATGGGAGCTATCACGCCGATTCTTTATCATAAAACCATCGCGTGTCACGCCCTGTAGACGTAAGATAAATCAACGCTCAGCC
>JANNGQ010000961.1:0-5383 GCA_031403975.1 Planctomycetota bacterium | reverse complement strand
AGAATGAATCCTCAACATCCGCTTCGAGCTCTTGCGTCCGCTGAGGATCATTTCCCGGCGAGATGCGTATCAAACCAGTGGGCAAGGATTTCGCTTCAAAAGGAGACTCCCGAGGTGAAGCAGGACCGGCCGCAGCGCAGGTCGACGCGAGTTTCTTTTCGCCCGAGATTGGCGGTCGCGCCAGAGATGTTTTTCGGTTCATCGTGAAATGAAGCGCGCGAGTCAGCCCGCACGGTTCAACGGCGTAGAATGCAACGCGGTGAAGAATTCTTGTAGCCGGATTCGTGAGAATTCGGTCGTGACCGGGTGACTCCGAAGTCTCACGACTCCGGCTACGAATGTATTCGCCCATCTTTCATTGCTAAAGTCGTTCACGGCGTTGCGATAACCTGTGCTTTCAGTTGGTTGCCGGCTCTTTTTCGCGTTCAGTGCGATAGAGGTTCAGGTCGGTTTCGATCTGGACGAGGTCCGCATCTGCCAGATTCTGCCTCGTTTCCCGAAGCATTGTCAGGAAGTGCGAGATTTCGTCTGGCTTGTACGGGTATCCGATGTTGCCGTTGGGGCCGATCGACGACGTTAACACGTCGCCAGAGGCATCGAGGATCACCATCCACGGCACTCCGCCACCGCCCTTCGGTTCGTAGCGAGCGGCCACCTGTTCGCCGTTTGTCATTCGCATTGTGTCGATTTTCAAGCCGACATAATCGGTCGCGAACACGGACTCATGATCCTGCAGGAATTGCGCCAGGACTCTGCACCAGCCACAGTACGGAGTTCCCACGCGCACGAACACACGCTTGTTCTCCGCGGCAGCGGTTTTCAGGGCGTCGGCGACCAGCTGCTCTGCGTCCTGTTCTGCAGGAATCCACTGCTTCAGAAACTCTGCGACAAGCTGCGGATCGTGTTCCGGCCCCTTCTCGAGCGAACCGGTTTCCTGATTGGTGAGGACCTCGCCGTCGCTGTTCAGGATCGTGAGGTGCGGAAAACTATACTGGCGATCTTTGCCGCCATAGCTCAGCATCAAATCCTTATTCGCGCCTTCATCGACCAGGACCAGCTCGAATTCTTCGAAGACAATCGGATGCACGACTTCGTTCTTTGTAAAGACATCATGCAGCTTAAAACACCATCCGCACCAGTTGCCGCCAAATTCGACAAGAACATGTTTGTGATCGCGTTTCGCCCGCCTCAGTGCGGCTGCGATCAATTCCTCTCCAGGTGTCACGGTATCGTAGATCGGCTCGCGTTTTGGCCTGGATTCGCCCTTGCCCGAAGGTGTTATTGCGGGAGCAGAGTCCGATGAATCTGTCGGAGCGACGGCAGGCGTACCGTCCGGTTTGCCAGCGGTCGCCTGCTCATCGGTTGATCGTGCGCAGCCGGCTGTTACGCAGAAGATCATCGTCAACACGAGACCGACAGTGCGGAAAGCGAGACTTCGAACCGTACCTCGGACAGAATCTTTCATGTTTCAGCTCCTCAGAAATTCCGGAAAGTGTGTTCGATCGGCAGAATCTGGAATGGCACCTCGGATTGTCTCGTTCCGATGCGTTTTGTGCCAGGTATTCATGCGAGAGGTTGCTCATTGGCCGATGCAATAGAGAAACTTGTCTGACCGGATCAACAGCCGGCTGCCGTCCACGGCCGGTGAGCCGTTGAAGACGCCGCCGTCTCGAAGATTGTTGGTGGCGAGTTGCTCAAAGCCGGGATTCGCCGAAATCACGAAGGTGCGACCGTCTCGCGCGAGGTAATACAACCGCCCGTCTGCGAGCAGTGCGGAGGCATAAACCTGATCGGCCCGTTCAAGGCGTTTTTCATAGACGACCTCGCCGCTGTCGGCCTTCGCGCAATAGGCGATGCCGCGATTGTCGTTCATCCAGTACAAGTGCCCGTCGAGAAACACGGGCGACGTCACGTTCGAGCCTTTGAGACTCGTCCACAACCGATGCGTTTCCGTCACGTCCCCGCGGCCGCCGGCACGCACAGCGAGGCCCGCGACGCCGGATCGGCCGCCCAGGCAATACACGACACCGTCCGCCGCCACGACGCTCGGCACCATATACCAGCCGATGTCGGTCTTGCACGACCACAGCGGCTCGCCGCTGTCAGGATCAAAGGCCTTCACGCTTCCCTGAGTCGCCACGATCAGCTCCTGTCGTCCCGATTTGTCGGCCACGAGGACAGGAGTGTTCCATGCTTCGCGGATTCCTTCGGCCCGCCATTTTTCTTTGCCGGTCCGCCTGTCGAGCGCCACCAGCGATTCGCTTTCGACACTGGCGTTGATCAAGACCAGATCTTTGTACAGCACGGGCGACGCTGACGACCCCCAGCCGTTCGTCGTGGAACCAACATCCGCCTGCCACACTTGCGCGCCACTGTGATCGAACGCCAGAACACCAGTCTTACCGAAAAACACATAGATGTGATCCGCATCAGCCGCTGCTGTGCTGGCCGCGAAACCATGATCCCGAATCCGCTCCTCTTCAGGCAACTTCGCGGCAATTGCCTTGTCCCACACGAGGCTGCCGTCGCTCCGGAGAAACGCCAGCAGATGCCGTTGCAGGTCTTCCTGAGCGCCTTCCGACTCGCCCGGAACAAAGTAGCCAGTGTAGCACGTCAGATAGATACGGTCGCCGAAGACAATCGGACTCGAAGCGCCCGCCCCCTGCAGCGGAGTCTTCCAGACGATGTTCTCGGATTCACTCCACGTTACAGGCAGCCCTTTCGCGGCGCTGACCCCCATACCGCCCGGACCGCGAAAGCCGGGCCAGTCCGGATCTGCTCCGAAAACCCTCAGCGACAACGACGTTGCCAGCACGCACACGACAACTCGAATCAGCGATCCGCGACGGACAGTCCACATCAAGAAATCAGCGATCTGTTTCATGGTGCCTGGTTCCTACTTCAGTGTCTGCAGATACGCAATGAGGTCACGGAACTCGGCAGGTGTCAGCATTTGGTGGAGACCATCGGGCATGATAGACGTTCTCAACGGAACTCTGGATTCAATGTCGATGAACGGGACGAAGAAGACCTTGCCGGTGTTATCGCCCAAGCGCAGGTCGCCGTTCACTTCCTCGCCCAGCAGCATTCCCGTCAGGACTCTGCCGCCGGTCGTTGCGATGGCCCAGGTTGTGAATTGCGGTGAGATCTCCCGGCTCGGTTCGAGCAGCGAGTCGGCCAGTTTAAGACGGTCCATGGTGCGGGCGATCACTGTCAGATCAGGGCCGACGTGACCACCTCGACCTCCCACCGTGTGGCACTTGAAGCAGCCGGCGCTGTTTGCGTGAAAGAACGTGCGGCGACCGGCTTCTGAGTCGCCGGAGGATGCCGTTGCGGGATTTGCAATCTGAGATTTCAGATGTGCGATTTCAGATTCCGACAGTTTTGCATTTGCTCGCCTGCCCAGCGCGAAGGCAACCGCGTCAATGAGCGGGGAACCTGTTTCCGCGGGTTCTTGTTTCTTCAACTCCTCGTCGAGTTGCTTCAAAGCATCAGTCACGCCCGAGTCAGGATCCGGATGGTCAGAACTCGGCATCACCGAGCCGCGCAGTGACCTCACAGCTTCGACCGCGAGCGATTCACTCCTCCCGGTCACGAGTTTCACGAGCAGATCGCGTGTCGCTTCGTTCAGCTTGGCGTGATGATCCATCGGAGCCAGCCCGGCGACCGCGTCGGCACGAAGGTTCGCGTCGAGCGACTCATCTGCCGCGATGCCCCGCAGCAGTTCATCCCGTTCAGAAATCGGTGAATGTGCCAGCGTCTGAACGGCCTCGCGGCGCAGCGACTCATCGGTTGACGTCGCCAGTTCACCGAGCAGCGTCCCGTTGAGTTCCTTGAGTGAAGGATCCAGCATTCGAAGTGCAATCGCTCGCAGCGAAGCAGATCGCCGGGCATCCTTGACGATGGGCAGAATGTGCTCCACCGGCGGAGCACTCTCGAACTCAGCCGGCGGCACGCCGTCGAGCATCGACAGCGATGCCAGACACGCCATGAACAATTCGTCCGTCATCGGCTCGGACGCCAGCAGTGTCTCGACTTCGGGGCGGAGTTCCGAGAGCATCTCTTCGCCCATCCATTGCACGGCGGCACGGCGGACATTGTTCCAGGAAGATTGTAATCCCTGGCGAACGACATGAGTGTTTTTCGGAGAACTCTGTCTGTAGAGGAGCAGCGTGCACAGGGCGGCGCCCGGCTGTTCAGGCAGTGTGCCGGAATGTTCGCCTGTCCCGGAACGTCGCACGGCGGGGGACACTCGCGCGGTCATCCGGCGAATTGCATGAAGCTGTATCAGAGGGTCGGGATTTTCGAACGCGAGGAGCAGCTCAATGCCTGAAAGATTTCCTTTCAGCTCCGGATGTCGCTCGAGCCATTCGCCTGCGATTCGCGCCCGTGGCTCACTGGTCGAAAGACTTCGGATCGTCAGGTCCAGGATGCCTGGTTCATCGTACAGATTCGGCAGCGGTCCCGACAATTGCGGGCTGCCCAGCAGCCGAATGGCCGCTTCGCTTACATCATCACACACCTTGATGAGCAGGCCAGCCTCTCCGAGGAGATCAAGTTGCTCGACCGAAACAGGAATCTGCGCCAGCGCCCACAGAATCTCCACGCGGCTTCGAGTACTGCCTCGGGAATGCAACTTCGCGATCATCTGTTTTCGGCCAGCCGGGAGTTCGGCCAGCACTCGCGCGGCCGTTCTGCGAACAGCGAGGACGGGAGATTCCAGGAGCAACTCCAGATCCTCAACGGAAGTCGGGGAATCGATGGTTGTCACTTCGATGCCTGGTCGCGTTGGTTCGTCTTTCGTTGAGACTCGCCAGATTCGGCCTTTGCCGTGCAGCTTGTACTCTTTCAACACCCAGTCCGTGAGATACAGCGAGCCGTCCGGGGCGAGTGCCAGGCCGACGGGGCGAAAATTCTCGCCGCCTCTGATGACAGGCTGAGGCATCGACTCAAATGACGCCCCGCGAGGGTTGAGGACAAACTTATCGATCCGGTGATCGCCCCAACTGCCGACAAGCAGCGTCCCGAGGTAGTCGTCGGGGAATCCGTCCGACTCGTAGCAGACGATTCCCGATGGCGACTCACCCGTGCCCGAGACCATCGGCAGCGTGCTTGGAATCTCGCCGTTCCAGCTAGTGAAAGGATGAGTTCCTTTCCGGCCGTTGCGGAACCGATATCCATAATCGCCACCGGGGACGATGTGCAGGAGTCGACAGGGAGGACGACTGTCGGGATCGTTATCGACCGTGAACATGTGGCCGAACGCATCGAAGCAACTGGCATGCGGATTCCAGAAGCCCGTTGCCCAGCGTTCAAGTTTCGACCCGTCGGGCAGACAGCGATAGACGTTGCCTCCTTCGCCTCCGCCCGTCAGTGTGGTGCC
>JANNGQ010000960.1:0-4405 GCA_031403975.1 Planctomycetota bacterium | reverse complement strand
GTCCGACAGCATGAAGCCGAAACTGCCGCCCTGATTTCTCAACGGGATCTGCATGTAATTCCCCTGCTGCTGCCACTGAAAAAATGACTGCAGCTGTTTCCATGTCTCGCGTTGTGGATCGGTCAGGATTTCGTTGCGGTCCTGTTCGCGGGTTTTGAACAACGGAAAAGCCAGCAGCACGACGTCGCGGACGTATTCCTGGTGCAGTGTCGGATCGGCTGTCTTTGGCAGCGATCTGCGGATCATGATCCTCAGGCGTTCGTATTGTTCGGGAAACAGCCAGAGCTCCTCATCGAGCAGTGCGAGCAGCATGTCGGCGGTCGCCGCCGCGTGAAACTCCCTTCTCTTTTCCAGCCACTCATTGTCGGCAGCCGAGATCACCGACGTTACGGCACTGGCCCAGATCTCGTTCTGGTCAATGTCGTTCGTGTTCATGTTCTGAACACCGAAGCCGAAATTGCCGCCCATCTGAGCCATCTGCTGCTGCATCTGGTCGATGGTCTGCTGAGTTGTTTCCTTCCAGTCACCCAACGCTCGGATGGAGGCACCTTTGCCGGCCGTGGTCAGGAATTCGGACTGCTCCGGCGCCAGCTTGAGTTCTTTTTCGTAATACGTGACCCGCACGGCCGCCGCTCGCTGATATCGTTCCCGCTGAGTCTTTCCTGCGGAGGAAATCTGTTTCTGCCATTCGTCCGGCCCTCCGGATGTCTGAAAGACCAGGCTATTATTGTTCGCTTCTGAATCGTAAAGATCCTGCAGCCGTTTCACCTGACTCTGGGCCAGGAATTTCCCGCCCGTTGTCCGCGGCAGCAGGGTTCCGAGGGGTTCGTAGGGCAGGTAGTAACTTTGCGGCTGAAACGCATAGAGCGGGTGCATCCGCGCAGGTTTCCTGGCGTTGAGTTCCAGGGCCAGCGCGGTCCGCTGTTCGGCAGTCAGAAACAGTTCCTTGTCGAACATGGCAATGATGAACGACTGAAACGACTCACGATGGATCTTATCGCGGCCGGCGAGTGCGGACGTCAGTTGTTCCTGCTGTTCCGGTGTCAGCAGTTCCTTGCGGAGCTCTTCCAGGATCTTTGCCTGGAATCCGTCAGCAGGTCCCGAGTGCTTCGTGAATAGTATCGGAAACGTGGCCGGGAACGTCTGATTCATGTGCTGCGGGTTTCTGCGTTTCGCAAAGAGTTCCACTTCGCGTTCCAGCAATCTGTCGGCAATCTCCTGCATGGTGACGTGCTGGGAGTCAGATAGAGCCAAGGACTGCCGGACCCACGCCTGCAGTCCGTTACTGTACGCTTTCAGCCGATCGCTGTGTTCAGTGCGGTCTTTCTCTGACGGAGCAGCACCTGCATCCGGTTGATCAAACATGATCCGAGCCGGCGGTTGCATCAGGTCTTCAGCAGCACCGCCGCGCAGAGCACCGCCGATGAGGTTGCCGAATTGTTCCAGCAGGCTTTTGTCTTCCTGCAGCAGCGCGACGCACGTTGGAATGCCATTTGAAAGGACTGTCATCAACAGGCTAAGGAGCCATTGGATCAGGGGGTTCATGGGCCGGTTCCTGAGCGTGACACGGGGTTACGGAGCGAAGTCCTATTGTCGACCGACATTCGTAATCTCGCAAGGAGTGCCCGATCGAAAAGGCACGATTCGACTCAGGACCATCGCGCCTCCCGCCACAAGCAGTGGCGTCAGCGCTGCCAGAACGGCAAGGCTCATCAAAGCTTCAGTGCGCCCGTAGTGCATTTCGTTGTAGAGTCTGGTCACGACAGGTTCAAGCTGCACCGGACGGAGGATCGACGCGACGGTGACATCCCAGAAACACCAGTGTGCGATGATCAGACTTCCCAGCAGCCAGCGGCCTGTCGTGAGTCGCCAAAGGATGACGGCCGCAGAACGCCGGAGTCCGCGATTCGTCGAAGACATGAGCATCTGCGCCGAGTGGATCGCGGCGGCGTCGGTTGTCTTCAGCAGCAGCACAACCGCGATTGCCCTCGGCAGTACGGACAACGATTGTCCCAGAAGCATGGGCAGCCAAGTATCATAGAGCGGTCTGAGCAGCTGCGTCTGAAACACGGCGAGCAGCAGCAGGCTGAGCACCAGCGAACCCAGCAGGCCGGGGAGGACGATGCCAAACACCGCCGCACCGGGGTAGACCCGGTGGCGGGAAAGAATGGTAACCGCAACACTCATCGCAATCAACGTCGACGACGCGGCGAACAAAGATGACGTCAGGATCTGCAGAGCCGACTGCTTCAGTAAAGTTCCGCGCAGCGTCGCAAGCAGACCGCTTACTGTCGGCGCTGCGTTCGCCAGAATCGGCCACAGCAGGAAAAGCAGCACTCCGGGCAACAGCATGATCGCGGAAATCGAGATTCCCTGCCCGTGTTCCGGCGCCGGAGCGGACAGCGATTCACTCGGAAGTTCAGCCGGCGACGAAGGACGACATCGTGATCGGATCAGCAGCATCATCGCAGGACTCAGCAGCAGGAGTTCACACAACAGCGGCACAACGATCATCGCCAACGAATCAGAAAGTGGCTGTCTCGCTGCGTGAGCATCAAACATCCACACGGACCAGGCCACCGGATGCCGGTCGATCTGCATCAGTGCTGCTGTTTCGAATTCCTGAAACGTGATCAGTGCCATGACGCTCCAGGAGACGAGCATCGGCTGCCACGGACCGCTCAGTTGCAGTCGCAGCCAGCCTTGCCACCAACCGCGTTTTGACAAACCTGGCAAGGGACGCAGCAGATCCCACGAATACAGTGATTCCCGTGTCACGTCTCTCCGCGGCAGCAAGAGCGACACCGCCACTCCGACCGCCATGCAGCGCGCCAACTGAAGCAGCGCGTAAACCGACTCGGTGCAGATCGCCGCCACGACCGGACTGGCTCCGGAACTCAATTGAGTCGCCGTCAGACGATAATTGAATCCGATCAGCAGTTCCGGGACGAAAAACGGAAACACGGCCAGCAACAACCAGATTCGGCGTGACCGTACGGTGCGACTCGATGCGATCCGCCGCAACAGAACTGTGACCGGCCAGAGCGCCAGGGCGGCGATCAGTACGCTGCGAACGAAGGACCATTGGATTGAATCAACAAGTGTCATCGGCAGTCTTGTGCACACACAAATAAGGCGATCAGGGTGATCTACTGTTGTCTCCCGGCGCGCCGGGACTCCGTCGGCTGAAATTCACATTCGCCATTCACGCTGAATCCCAAATCCCCGCCGACGGAGCGGCGGGACAACAGTAGGTCGTCAGTGTCCGGCATATTCCTCCGTCAGCCAATCCAGCACTTCCTGATCATGCTTGGCAGTGCTGTCGAGCGGCACGCCGCGTTCTGCCCAGTCCATCAGTTCCGCAACTTCGGGGGGCAGCTGAGTTCTGTCCACCGGGCCAAGAGGAATCTGTCGTGACGCGGATCCTGCCAATGCCAACTCCACCTCTTCTGACAGAAGGTACCGGATAAGTTCCGCAGCTGCCCCCGGATGCGGGCAGTTGCGGATCATCGCTACGCTGTTCGGGAGGCAGATGGTCTGTCCGGACTCCAACCGCACGGGAATCATCCGGACAGGCTTGCCTGCATCGATCGCAGCGAACGCATCATCGGTGTCGGTGAATCCGAAAGCGCACGCACCCTCGGCGACGAGATCTTTGACGGCACCATTGCCACGCGCTTCGCGGATGCCTCTGTCACGCAGCGACCGGTGCCAGGCCTTCAACCCGTCGAGACCCATCTGATCGCACAGCACTGTGTAGTGCGACAGCGTCGTCCCGAAGAGCGGCACGGCGATCGCGGCATTGTCGAGCCGTTCCGACGTCATTGCTTCGGCAATGGCAACTTCAGTGGCCGGCATTCTGTCGGTGTTGACGAGGAACACGCGCAGCCGCGCGGCAAATCCGGCCCATTGGTTTTCAGAGTCTCTGTACGATTCCGGAATGCGGCTGAACACCGCCGGGTCGCAGGTCGCCAGCACGCCTTCATTCTTCAGCCGTATCGTCCCCGAAGTCTGGTTGTTCCAGAACACATCGCACCGCGGATGGGTTTTTTCGGCGATCAGCAGACTAGTCAGTCCCAGCGATTTATTGGCCTCTTCATCGTAACGCACCTGAACGGCGATTCCCGACCGCTGTTCAAACGCCCGGATGATGGCGTCCGCAAAGATTGAATCGTGAGCGCAGTACACGACGAGAGAGTTGTCGCCGGTCGACGAGCTCCGGATCAGCCATGGCACAACCACGGCTCCGGTGAGCAGCAGGATTGCGATGAATAAGAATCGGGATGCGGATGACGGCATGTTGCAGACTCACCTCACGGTGCTGCCGGGAGTTTATCTACTTTCTCCTGCAGAAGCTTGATCTGACCGGTCTGGATTTCAACCGACTTCGTGAGTTCGTCGATGT
>JANNGQ010000959.1:0-1791 GCA_031403975.1 Planctomycetota bacterium | reverse complement strand
GATCTGCGGCAGTTGTTCAGCGTAACCGACGAGTAGGGCCATATCGCCAAGTCGATTGATGCGACGGGGGTTTCCGGCGGTCACTTCAAACAGGCGCTGAACGGCACCAGGCGTAAAGATGTCGGATCGTCCGTCGGCTTTGTTTAAACAGGCAGCCACATAATCAGTTGTTTCTGTAGAAGTGAATCCGTGCAGCGAAGCGGTCACTGCGACGCGTTCGCTGAGCTGACTCAGTTTCCGGATCTTCGAGGAAAGCCCTGGCTGCCCGATCAGCAGCACTGACATCCGGATGTCTTCGTCCGCGTCGGCAAGATTCAGGAGCGGCTGGACAACATCCTGCAGTACGCCTTCGGACAGCAGATGCGCATCATCGAAACAAATCAGAGGCCAACGCCCCTGTGCCGAGTGCTTTCGCAGCGATTGATGAATCTCTCGCAGGACGAGATCGCCACCTGCAGCTGATGTTGGCGCACTATTCAATTCCACTGCGATCATGCGCAGCAGTTCGCCGCACTCCAATGTCGGAAACACGATGTTTACGAACGGTCGCTGCGCCGATCGTTCTTCTGCAAATAACCTCACCAGACTTGTTTTGCCCGTGCCGGGCATCCCAAGCAACATGCCGGGCCCGCACAGATTCTCCAGTCCATACGCCAATCTCAGCAAGGCTGCCTGATGCGTCCTGCTGCGATAGAAACCGGCAGGTTCAGCACGCTGTGAAAACGGTTTGCAGGCGAGATCCCAATAGGTTGTATACATAGGAATAACTGACTTCTAAGACTTTAATGTTCCCGCGGCCACGCCCGTGGGAGATTGGCGCTGCGCTTGACCCTTTCACGCTCCGGGGACTCCGAATCCTGCGCCAAGTCAGTTCAACGGCTCAATCTGACCGGTAAATCGGACCTTTCCGGGAGGACTCAGCGACGGCCGCATGTCCATCGGTGACGACGATCCAGTGAGTTGGTCCGGGTACTCGGCAACTGCAGCAGTAGACGCCGCGGATTGAGGGAAACCGGCAATGCTGTCCAACTGTTCAAAGCGACCCTGCGAGTCCGTCCCGAGGCTGCCGTCATAGCTTGAAGGCTCCATCGGCTCGGCTGGTTCGCGCAGAGTTCCTGAAGACAACGAAGCGAATTCACTGACCAGGTCTTCAGCGTCCGCGAACTCGGGATCGCTCGCGACTGCTAGCGCATCGGGCCCCGAATCCCTTTCCAACGCGATCCCGGTCATACAGACCAGAATGACGGCCGCTGCCGATTGTCGACGATGAGTCAGTATGAGCCGGGTGGCGCTGCCGAACCGTGTCGCCCATCGTGAATTGTGTCGCGCAGCATTCTGGACTGGGAGACCTGCGGCATACGATTCCACATTGTCAGTTAACGGAATTGCCGACACTGGATCAGCAACGGCCGCTGTCCGTATTCCATCTATGGATTCAACAGGCTCGTCGCCCGGGGGACAGTAACTTTCGACGGGCTCGGCTGATGCCGGAACCACTTCGGCTGGCAGGTTCCTCCGGATTTCGTCGCCGTAACACCCGGTCGATTCTGCATTCGTTAAGGGCGGATTCTCGAGTGTCAGCGGCAACACAGATGGCTCGTTCACACGAATCCGCCGCAACGCATTTCCAAGGACATCACTCATTTCACGTCCCCTCTTTCACGGCTTGTCACGGCACTCCGATCAGCGACGGCTGCGTACTCTGCCGGGGCCACCCGAGTGCAGGAGTCGGCAGAATCTGCCGAAGCCCGGGATGATTGCCATCCGCTGTGACCATCTCGAACTCCCATT
>JANNGQ010000958.1:0-3599 GCA_031403975.1 Planctomycetota bacterium | reverse complement strand
GTGGTTTCCCGAAAGAACAGTTCCGTATTGGAGGAGTCACTCGAAGCCCGAGCACTTCTGGCCGCTCCCACACTGGTCGCCGTTCGTCCGAACATTGGTGCTTTTCTGGCCGATGGAGACATCCGCAACGTCGCACCAAAGGAACTGACGCTGCAATTCAATCCGGGGCAGGTGATTGATGCTTCCAACAATCGGTTGTTCGCGAATTCGCCGATCGTGGTTGAGCGATCCGGCCGGGACGGCACCTTTGGCGATGGAAACGAGGTGCCGATTACTCTCGGATATGTGGGCCTGGGAGCCATCCCGGAAGAAGTCGTACTGCGGTTTGGCGAAAACCTCTCGGACGATTTTTATCGCATTCGCATCAAAGGTACAGGGCCGAACCCGTTGCAGAACGCGGCTGGCGAAGATTTCGCAAACGGCCAGGATGGCTTTTTCAATTTCCGGCTGGATCTCGGTGCGCAGGTCAAAGCAGTCGTCCCGCAGCCGATCACTCGAGGGGCCGGTGGTGTCCTGACACAGGTTCGCAACCAGATCGTGGTCTATTTCAACGCAGATACGTTGCTGGAGAGTTCCGCGGAAACTCCTGCGTTTTATCGACTCATGAACACCCGGAACACTGTCGAGAACACTGATGATGCCGTTCATTTTCCCGCAGACGTTCAGTATGACGCCGCGACGAACAGTGCCACACTGACGTTCGATGATGACATTGATCTCCTTTCCGGTGCCGGGACATACCGTCTTCGCATCGGTACTGACGAGACTGTACCGCTGGCTCCGACAACGACGACTTTCGTCGAGACATTCGTCAGTGATTTTGGATCATCCGGTGCTGGTGCCGCCACCGTCACGATCGAACCGATCGTCTCCGTGGATGGTAACCCCATCACGCTGAATATCACGAAAGCACCGGGGTCAGCGACCGGAGTCCCGGTTATTTCGGTGGTTGGACGAACTATCAACATCGAGCTCTCCACGTCCGGGGGAACGACGCCGGGGCAGCTGTTCTGGTCGCTGAATCTGCACCCGCAGGCCAGCAGTCTCGTCAGGACTTCCATTGCGGGGAATCAGAATTCAAACATCGCAGCGACGGCCGTTGCAGCGGCGTTCAGCTTCCTGGATCCGGGATCATCGTTTGGCAATAATTCCGATCTTGGAACACTGACTGCTCAAAGTCAGATTGTCCGCGGTCAGGTTCGCTCGCTCGATTATCCGTTTGATTTTCCTGGCAATAGTGACGAGCCCGGCCACCGGGAAATCGATGTGACGGGTGAAGATCACCTGGAACTCCCGCCCGATACTGATCCGCAGATTACGACGCTGTACTACAACTTCCAGAAGAACTACGGCTTCTCGCCGCAAGGGGTCGCGCTGTCGAACCTGATCACTGAAAATCAGAAACAGCGGGTTCGGGAAGCGTTCGAACTCTATGCCCGATACATCGGTGCACAGTTTGTCGAAACGGATAACCTGGGCTACACGATGGTCACCGGCGACCTTCGAGCCATTGATCCGAACATTCTGACGGGTGCCGGCGGAGTGACCGGACAGGCGAGTCGCGCTCTGAACCTGGCAATTGTGGACAATGCTGAAGTCTGGAATGACACCTTCGGAGGCTCGTATTTCACTACCGCCATGCACCAGATCGGGCATCTGCTCGGAATGGGTCATGCGTATGACCTTCCGGATCTCACCGTCCAGGGCGGGTTCGATGGTCCAGTTGTTCAGACGACCGCAGCTGAGCCGGATTTCCCCGGAGAGGCCGATATTATTCACGGCCAGGTGTTGTTCCGTCCGGAAAGCCGGGATATTGACCTGTATCGGTTCCAGCTTGCTGAAGCCGGGGCGTTCTCGGCTGAGACGGTTGCGGAGCGCCTGTCGGATTCCAGCCTGCTTGATACAACGCTGCGGCTGTTCCGTCAGAATCCCGATGGTTCTCGCGAGCTGATTTCGCAGAACGATGACTATTTCAGTGAAGATTCTCTGCTCTCGCTGAACCTTGAAGCGGGTACTTATTTTGTCGGGGTCAGCGCCAGCGGCAATGATGCCTACGATCCTCGCATCGCTGACAACGGAATGAATGGCACTACACAGGGCCGTTATGAGCTCAGGCTTACATTCCGTCCGAGCGCCGACTCCGCCATCGTGGATTCCAGCCTCCCCGTCGGCCAGCGCCTGGACGGAGATCATGACGGGGTGGCGGGCGGTGAGTTCAATTTCTGGTTCCGCGCAGTGCCCGCGTCAAGCCAGCTGGTGGTCGACAAACTGGCAGCACCCGGAGGTAATGGATCGCTCGCAACTCCTTACAAAGAGATCGACCTGGCGCTGGCAGTGGCCCAGCCGGGACAAGTCGTCCGACTCATCGGAAACGGCGGCGCTGATCTGAACGTCGCGACTCGCGCTGACAATGTGGCCTACCAGATTGGTCTCGATGATTCCGGACTGCCGCTGGTCGACGGGGGGTCCATGGACATTCCCCGCGACGTGGTGGTCATGATCGATGCAGGTGCCCTGCTGAAGATTCAGGACGCCTATATCGGTGCCGGAAGTTCGTCCCTGACTGTCGACCGCAGCGGGGCCTCACTGCAGGTGCTTGGTACGCCATTTTCGGAAGTCGTGTTCACTTCCTGGCGAGACGAGACCGTGGGGCAGGACACGACTCCGATTCCGACCGTTCCGAATCAGGGGAATTGGGGCGGTCTTGTGGTCCGCCATGACGTGGACAACGACGAGAACCGGCTGAACTATGAACGCCTGGGAATCTTTCTGGATTATGTTGCCTTTGCCAACATGAGCTACGGAGGCGGTAAACTGGAAGTGGACTCCGTTCAGCAGATCATTAACCCGATTACACTGATCGAGGCTCGTCCGGGCATTTATAACAACTTCATCACGCTCAGCGAAGATTCGGCGATCTCTGCGGACCCCGACAGCTTTGAAGAAACGACGTTCAGTGCTCCTGCCTATCAGACGGTCGGGTTCACACCCGACTACTCCCGGATCGGACCGGATATTTATGGCAACACTCTCGTTCGCAATTCAACGAACGGACTGTTTGTCCGGATCCAGACGGCCCCCGGTGCTCCGACGAAACAGCTGACCGTTGCGGGACGGTTCAATGACATTGATATTGTGCATGTCGTCGCGGAGAATCTGAAGATCCAGGGAACTCAAGGCGGACCGTTTCTTGAGGTGAATGCGCCGCCAGTCGTCCTTGTGACGGTTAATGCTCTGGCCGGAGGAATACTCAGCGCCGGCACATATAATTACAAGGTTGTGTTTACCGACGCGACAGGTGGTCAGAGTCCCCCGTCAGCCGCCACACGGAGTGTGACGGTGACTGCCGGAAACGGAACCGTGGCACTCGCGAATCTGCCGCCGGCATCGGTGCCCTACAACGGACGACCAAATTTTCGCTGGTGTTTACTTATCACGCTGTCGACAACCGGCCGCTCGCCGGAACGCGCTCGGCAGGGCTTCCCGATATCCGGCTTTGACGCCCGCCCCACCCTTTGACGACGTCCAACGCGCCCAAACCCGGCCGGCACTGATCGCGGGATGTCTTGTTTTTACCCTTGCCGAACATATTGGCCTGT
>JANNGQ010000957.1:0-2499 GCA_031403975.1 Planctomycetota bacterium | reverse complement strand
AGTTGGCTTGCTGCTGTGCTTCGAATTGCCCGCCGTATTCGATGTGATAGTTTCCCGGCAATGTCCGCAGTCGGTCCTCAATCGGAATAGCCAGCCTGCGGATTTCCCCGATCACACTTGCCAGATCGCGTCCCTGGACATTGCAAAAGACCACAATCCGCCGCTGGACATATTCCCGATTCAGGGTGTTGGGTCCCGTCGTATCGAGAACATCCGCCACTTCGCCAAGTGAAACGAGTCGACCTGACGGCGTTTCCAGTATTGTCTGCTGGATCACGTCCGGATCGTTACGGGATGCTTCGTCGTACCAGACCACAAGACCAAAGTAACGGTCATCGTCAAGCACTTGTGAAACCACTCGTCCCTTGTAAGCCGTTTCCAGGAGTGCGGCCACGTCACCAGGTGCCACGCCATACCGAGCCGCATCTTCGCGACGCACTTGCAGTCTGACTTGTGAAACTTCCATCTGAGGTTCAAGCTGCAGGTCGACAACACCGCGCACCTGACTCATGGCCGTGTAGACATCCTGGCTGGCATCGCGAAGTTCTCGAAGGTCATTTCCGAAAACCTTTACAGCAATTTGAGCGCGAACGCCGGACATGATGTGGTCCAGTCGATGCGAAATCGGTTGACCGATGTTGACCTTGATGCTGGGGATGGATGTGATCCGGTCGCGAATGTCCGCCAGAACCTCCGCGCGAGGACGTCCAGTCGTCTCGAAGCCCCACAAATGTGCGATGGGGATCAGTCGCAGAGCGGCAGCGGCCCAGCCAGCCTTTCGTCGTTGATACGCCTCCACGAGCACGTCTATTTCAGAGGAGTTCACTCCTTCAGCATGTTCATCCAGTTCCGCGCGTCCTGTTCGGCGAGAGATCGAAATGACTTCGGGGATCGCCATCAGCTGCATTTCAGCACGTTCGGCCAGTCGCTGACTTTCATCCAGACTCGTTCCCGGTTCCGCCTGAAAGCTGATTGTGAAAGTGCCCTCATTGAACGGCGGCAGAAACTCGCCTCCCATCCAGAACAACGACAGCATCGCAATCCCAACCATCACGACAGTCACGCCCAGCACGACATTCACATGACGCAATGTCCAGCGGAGCAAGACTGACGTCGCTGACTTCAGGACACGGAGGACGAATGGATCGCCCTTCTCATCCAGCAACCGGGCTTTCGGCAGCAAATAGGATGCGAGAACCGGAGTCACGGTAAGAGACACAACCAGGGATGCCAGCAGCGACGTCATGTATGCCACGCCGAGTGGTGCGAACATGCGACCTTCAAGGCCTGCCATCGAGAACAGCGGAAACACGACGAGCACTACGATCAACGTCGCATAAACGATCGAATTGCGAACTTCACAGGACGCATCGTAGATCACCTGAAGGGTGAGATTTTTGAATTGTGATTTTTGATTCTCGATTGAGGCAAATCGCAAATCATCAATCGAAAACCGAAAATGACTTTCTTTCAGCCGGCGATAGATGTTCTCGATGTCAACAATGGAGTCATCGACCAGATCACCGATTGCAACGGCGATCCCTCCCAGAGTCATCGTGTTGATGGAGATCCCGAACCAGCGAAAGCAGAGCACTGTCAGCAGAATCGAGAGCGGCATCGCGGTCAGCGAACTGACACTTGTCCGGAAATTCCACATGAAAATGAACAGGACGACAACGACCCAGACCGCTCCGTCGCGAATGGCTTCGACAACATTCTCAATGGCGGCTTCGATGAATTCTGCCTGCTTAAAGATTCGTTGTTCAATGACGACACCATCGGGTAAATCTCGCTGCAATTCTTCGAGGACTGTCCCGATTTGCCGATCAAGTTTCAGTGTGTCAGCGTTGGGCTGTTTCTGAACAGCCAGAATCACCGCCGAGCCGCCTTCGACTCCATCGGCCGTTCGCACGAGCACACCGCCGTCGCCGCGCTTCACCGGGCCGCCGAAGCGTACGTCGGCCACTTCTTTCAACAGCACGGCCCGCTGAGTACGCCACACGACAGGCGTGTTTTCAATCTCTTCCAGTGTCAGGCTTTGCCCGCTGATCCGGATCAAGGACTCCCGCGGCGATCGCACCATGATGCCGCCACCCGCCAGAACATTCGCCTTCTCAGCTGCTTCGGTCAGCTGTTGCAGCGTGATGTTCTGAGCAGCAAGCCGTGCAGGCGATGTAATGATCTGGTACTGCTTCAGGATGCCGCCCATGACCGTCACCTGCGAAACGCCTTCCACAGCGAGCAACCGGTTGCGGACGGTGAATTCGCCAAGAGTTCGCAGTTCCATATCCCGTGCGCTGGCCGCGGTTTCGTCCTCTGGCTGCTTTGTGGATCGCAGTCCGAGGAGCATGATCTCGCCCATAATCGATGAGATCGGTGCCATCACGGGATTTACGTCGCCGGGAAGTCGTTCGCGGGCGATCTGCATCTTCTCCGCGACAATCTGACGGTCGCGATAGATGTCCGTCCCCCAATCGAATTCCACCCAGACGATGGAGA
>JANNGQ010000956.1:0-6705 GCA_031403975.1 Planctomycetota bacterium | reverse complement strand
AGCGTAGGGGCGTCTTTGCCCATTTCCGGCCAGCCGTGAGCTAAACCCTTTTTTACGACCAGTTCCGTGGGGACGCCTTCCGCTTTGAGCTTCTCGATGATGAGTTCCGCCTGCTGGATGGGAACGAGCAGGTCCGCGTCGCCGTGGATAATGAGAGTCGGCGGGTCGTCATTCGACACGTGATTCACGGGCGAAATACTGCGACCGATCGTGAGGATGCGTTCTTCGTCAGTGATCGGGACAAAGGCTCTGGTCGTCTTGTCGAGTTCGTGGAAGTCAAACGGCGCGCGAAAGTCTTTCAGGATGCCTCGGCCCAGGGCGTTTTCTCCCGGTTTGCCATAATTCAAAAAGTCGGTTGGTGGAAAGAAGCACGCGACGGCTTGTACGCGGCTGGACAGTCGATCGATCGGATCCTTGGCATCGGGGTTCCCAGGCGTTCCGGCCGTTCCCTGCATAAGCGACAGATGACCTCCGGCCGAGCCGCCCGTGATGCCGATGCGGTTGGGATCGATCTGATACTGCTCAGCCCGGCTGCGGATGAATCGGATCGAACGGTGCATGTCCTCCAGCACTTCAGGGATCGTGAACTTGGGTTGGCTGCCATGCACAACGGCGAACACGGTGTATCCGCGACGCAGGTACTCGGCGACAGCACCGGAGTTGACCGCTTCATGACCCGAATACCAACCACCACTCACGACCCACACGATGGCCGCCCCGTTCAAGTTCTCCCTGGGAGTAAACACGTCGAGGGTCAGCGCCGTTCCAAACTTGCGACCGTAGATCACGTCCTCCGAGCGCGTGAACGGTTCATCAGCGGCAAAAGCCGGTGCTGACAGAACCGAGCCCGCGATCCAGTACAGCGCCGCCATTACGATGCAAAGGTATCGTTTCACAAGGAGACTCCGGAGCTGAGGTGTCGGGGGGAGAAGCCCGGCTTTTTGAAAAAGCCGGGCTTCTGGGTTGTCGTTTCGGGCGGCTAATTGTTGTGCAACGCCTTAGCAATACGATAGCCCGAAGCAAGTTCCTTTTCACGCGAGATCGGCTGTTGTTCTCCGGCGACGCCAACTGCACATTTTCAATACTCACTCAACGGCTCGATCCAGCGCGGAGACAAACACCAGTGAAGATCAAACGTGAGCGGCGGCGGCGATCGCGCGCATCACGACTTATCACTCTCGCGGTCGAGACGGCAGATGCGGGCTGCGGTGGAGATACGGATCAGCAGTATTCCGGCGCGGAGGATTCCCAGCGCTCCGAACATGATCACGCCGGCCTCTACGATTTTCGGTTTCTCGGTATTCATCGCAAACTCCAGCGATATGTAAGCCATCACCAAGGCAACGGCCAGCAGACCCCAGCCGGCGATTTCACGAATCCAGAACATCAGAACCTCTCCATTCCCAGGCGGCTGTCCGTCAAGCTCCTATCCGAGATTCATCGACAGCAGGAATTCCTCATTGGATTTTGTCCGCTTCATGCACTTCACAAGGAATTCGATCGCCTCGACCGGATTCATATCATTCAGGGCCCGCCGCAGAACCCAGACAAGTTTCAGTTCATCTTCGTTCAACAGCAGTTCTTCGCGGCGTGTTCCAGAACGATTGACGTCGATCGCCGGCCAGATGCGCTTCTCGACCATGCGGCGATCGAGATGCAGCTCGGTGTTGCCGGTGCCTTTGAATTCCTCAAAGATGACTTCATCCATGCGGCTGCCGGTATCGACGAGAGCTGTCGCGATGATTGTCAGACTGCCGCCTTCTTCGACGCAGCGGGCCGCACCGAAGAACCGTTTCGGATGCTGCAGAGCGCTTGCGTCGACACCGCCGGAAAGCGTCTTGCCGGAGTTCGGGATCTCGGTATTCCAGGCCCTGGCGAGGCGCGTGATGCTGTCCAGAAAGATGATGACATCGTTGCCGTATTCGACCATTCGCTTGGCTTTCTCGATGACCATTTCGGCCACTTGAATATGGCGTGCCGTGGGTTCATCGAACGTGCTGCTGACGACCTCGCAATTGCGGCCTTTCAGCTTGCGTTCCATGTCGGTGACCTCTTCCGGGCGCTCATCGATCAGAAGTACGATGACATAGGCCTCGGGATGATTCTGGAGAGTCGCTTTCGCCAGCTGCTGGAGCAGGATCGTCTTGCCGGCCCGCGGAGGAGATACGATCAATCCTCGCTGGCCCAGCCCGATCGGTGCAATCAGATCGACAATCCGGGTGCTGAGAAACTCCGCGTTGTCGGCCAGCCGCAGGCGTTCTTCAGGATGCAGCGGAGTCAGGTCGTCAAAGAACACTTTGTTCGTCAGCAGATTCGGATCTTCACCATTGATCGCCGCCACGCGCAGCAGCGCGAAGTACCGTTCGTTCTCCTTCGGCGGCCGGATCTGCCCGGCCACGGTCGCTCCGGTGCGCAGGCCGAAACGGCGGATCTGGCTGGGGCTGACGTAAATGTCATCCGGACATGGCAGATAGTGATAGTCCGGGCTGCGCAGGAATCCGAATCCGTCGGGCAGAATCTCCAGAGTCCCCTCGCCGAACATCAGCCCGTTCAGGCGAGTCCGCTCTTTGAGGATTCTGAAGATCAGATCCTGTTTCTTCAGACCATGATATTCCGTGAGCTGTTCCTGCTCGGCAATGAGCAGAAGGTCTTTCATCGCCATCCGCTGCAGTTCAGCAATGTTGATTTCAGAGTCTTCGGGCGGCGCGAACGATTCCGAGACGGGCTTCTCAAAGTCGTCCGTGGCGGACTTCTCTTCCGGCCGCTCGTCATGTCGGCGCATGTGTCCTGGATTACCAGAACGGGAATCTTCGGGGCGAGTGCTTTTGGTTGACATGGCCGCGACGGGCCTCCGGACAGGATGTTGGGAAAGGACATGGGCAGAATGGTTGGCGCAGAAAGCTGCAGAGCCACCGGGACCAGCCCGGAGGCGGATGCGCTATTCCGTCGCTGATGCTTTTTTAATGATTGCTTTCACGAATTGTTCCATCTGAAGTGCTGCAGTTTCGGGCGTTCCTGAGTTGTCAACCTGGAAATCAGCGAGCGATCGCTTTCGTTCGAGGCACCATTGTGAAGCTTCACGACGACGATGTTCTTCCACGGTCCAGCCGCGAGTCCGTGCAACTCGCTGCTGCCGGATTTCCAGAGGAGTGTCGATGTAGATCACGGCATCACATTCGTCCCCCCAACCGACCTCCGACAGCAGTGCGGCGTCAAGGATTACAGCCTCCGCATCGACCGGACGGTGTTTGATCTGTTCATTGATTTCAGCCAGGATGGCAGGATGCATGATCTCATTGAGTTGTGTACGTTTGAGGTGCGTTTCGAAAGATTCTCCGAAAACTTCCGCTGCCAGCCGCCGCCGATCAATCTGTCCGGACGAATCCAGGACACCGACGCCGAATGCCGATACAATTGAGTCACGGACTGATTCATCTGACAGCAACACATGCCCGATGCGGTCGGCGTCAATGACAAACAAACGCAACCCTCGGACTTGACGAACGACAGTGCTCTTGCCAGAGCCAATGCCACCGACAATACCGACGATCGGGATGTTCGTGAGCCGGGCACCAAATGGATGAACGGAGGTCAACGGAGGAAATCACGGAGAAGACGAGACTCGCGGTTGCGAGGGATAGACAGGATTTAACGGCCTGATGCACAGCTTTCCATCGCTTGCACAGGCCAGTTCAGGGGACTGCGAACCCTTCAGCGACGGAGCCAGCCGAGCCGAAATGTTTCGCTTGATCGGAGTAAACTCAGCGACTGCATTCCGCAGTCTCAGACTTCACCCTCGCATCGTGCTTGATCCCGAAGTCGTTGTCAATTGGACGGACCTGCCGACCGGTGGTTTTCGGAAGAGATGCAGTGTCGGCCGCGTGAACGGGAATCTGCCGCGGGTTATCCTGATGACCGACAGTAATGGTTCGCTCTTGAGTCTGTGCCGACAATTGGTGGCATGTCAGCCATGATTTACATTCCAGGATACCTGCTGCTGATCTCGGTCACCGTTGGCACGGTGAGGGCTCAGGAACCGGCGCCCGAAAGGATTCCGGACATCGAATCGGATCGGCAATCTGCCGAACTGTTCGAAAAGCACGTACGACCACTGCTCGCTGAGCATTGCCAGGCGTGTCACGGCAGCGAAAAGCAGGAAGCCGGCCTGCGGCTTGATTCGGCAGCGGCTTTCCTCCGAGGCAGCGACAACGGGCTGCTGTTGGACGAAGCGGTGCTGGAAGACAGTCGCTTCCTCAGAGTCGTCCGTTACGCCGATGACACGAAAATGCCCCCCAAGGGCAAGCTCGGCGATCGTGAAGTCGAAATCCTGACACAGTGGGTGAAAGCCGGTGCTTACTGGCCGGCGGATGCCGAAACCACCTCCGGGATTCATCGTGCATCGGTCACTGAAGTTGCTGAAACTCACTGGGCGTTTCAGCCTGTGCGTGCCGTTGCGCGTCCCAAAACCGGGGCCGGTGCCTGGGAAACTTCGCCGATCGATGGCTTTATCCTCGATCAATTGACGAACGCGGGGCTCACACCCAGTCCCGAAACAGACCGCCGAACGCTGATTCGTCGAGCCACGTTTGACCTGCATGGACTTCCTCCGACGCCGGAGGAAGTGGCGGCGTTCGCACAGGACACTTCGCCCCGGGCATTTGAGAATCTTGTCAATCGGCTGCTCGAGTCTCCTCGATACGGCGAACGCTGGGGACGCCACTGGCTGGATGTTGCACGGTATTCGGATACGAAAGGCTATGTGCGGCTTAACGACAATCCGAGCTATCCGGCGGCGTGGACTTATCGCGACTACGTGATTCGGGCCTTCAACGAAGACCTGCCGTACGACCGGTTTCTGATCGAACAGCTGGCGGCCGATCAGTTGCAGCCGGATGCGGATCCGCGGACGCTGGCGGCGATGGGATTCCTGACACTGGGCCAGCGATTTATCAACAGCCAGCACGACATCATCGACGACAGGATCGATGTCGTCACCCGCGGACTGCTGGGAATGACCGTGTCCTGCGCCCGCTGTCACGATCACAAGTTTGATCCGATTCCGACCGCTGACTATTACAGCCTGCATGGAGTCTTCGCGAGCTGTGTTGAGCCCGATGTCCCGCCTCTGATTGTTCCGCAGGAGGAACTTGCACAATTCGAATCCTATCGCAGCGAACTGCAGCGCAGAACCGGCGTGTTCGAGGAGTTTCTGAAGTTGAAGCAGCGAGACCTCGAATCGTCGTTCAGAGCCCGCGCGGGCGAATACCTGCTGGCAGGGCAGTTTGAAAAGATCCAGGCCAACTTTCTGGCGACGATGTTTCTCGTCGACTCCACAAAGGAATTGAACCCCGTCATGACTCAGCGCTGGGCGAAGCTGCTGGAACAGACGCGGCATTCCGATCATCCGGTCCTGGCTCCGTGGCATCAATTGGCGAGACTTTATGCATCCGCGGGTCCGGATCAATTCCCGACCGCTGTTAAGCAATTGGTCGCAGACTGGAATCAAGTCGGCGGCTCCACGTCGAAAGTGAATGCACACGTCCGGACAGCGCTTTCCGAATCGCCGCCGCACGACCTGGCCGAGGCAGCCTTGCGATACGGTAAGCTGTTTCAGGAAGCTGACCAGCGGTGGCAGGACGCGGTGGAATCCGATCCCGCAATCTCGAGGCTGACCGATTCAGACTGGGAGCAGTTGCGGCAGCTGCAGTACGGTCCGGATTCACCGGCAGAAGTCGGTTTGAATGACGTCGCGGAATTCCTGTTTGTCGACGCCACGGCTCAGAACCAGTTTCACGCACAGCAGCGTTCCGTCGAGGACTGGATCGCTTCTCCGGGCGCGGCTCCGCATGCTCATGTTCTGTACGACTCAGTTCAACCGGTGACGCCGCACATTTTTCTGCGCGGCAATGCGAGTCGGCCAGGCGAGCCCGTTCCAAGGCGGTTCCTGGAAGTTCTTTGCAGAGGGGAACGACATCCGTTTCAAGTCGGCAGTGGCCGATTGGAGCTCGCCCGGGCCATCGCTGATCGCAGCAACCCGCTCACCGCGCGGGTGATGGTCAATCGCGTCTGGCTGAATCACTTCGGAGCGGGCCTGGTTCGCACGCCGAGCGACTTCGGGCTCCGAGGCGAAGCACCCACACATCCTGAATTGCTGGACTATCTCGCCTGGCGATTCATGGAGGACGGCTGGTCGGTCAAGTCACTGCATCGCCTGTTGATGTTGTCGTCTGTCTATCAGCAGCAGAGCCGCAGCAATCCGACGGCGAATGAGCAAGACCCGGAAAACCGCCTGTGGTGGAGAATGAATCGCCGCCGGCTCGACTGGGAGTCGTTGCATGATTCTTTGCTCGCCGTCTCAGGCCGGCTGGATCTGAAAATGAGCGGACAGGCGGTCGATCTGCTGTCATCGCCGTTCTCAGCGCGTCGGGCGGTTTACGGAATGGTCGACCGTCAGAACGTGCCGAATCTGCTCCGTACGTTCGACTTTGTCGCGCCCGATGCAACAAGCCCCCAAAGACACCAGACGACCGTTCCCCAGCAGGCCCTATTCCTGATGAACAGTCCGTTTGTGAAGGAACAGGCCGTTCATCTGTCGGCCCGCATCGCGCCAACGCAGGCGGTGCCTGATTCCGAGCGAGTCGATGCTGTTTATCAAGTGCTGTTCGGACGAGCACCGGATCCCGAGGAATCGGAGCTGATCCTGGC
>JANNGQ010000955.1:0-2928 GCA_031403975.1 Planctomycetota bacterium | reverse complement strand
ACGTGCTGGACATCTACGCCCGTGCCCAAGCTGCGTTGCCCCAAGTTCCGGATGCCCAAACTGCGCTGCCCGAAGATTCGGCTGCCTAAGTGTCACTTCGGTGGCTGCGGCAACAGCTGTGGATCATCCTGCGAACCAAGCTGCTGCGCACCAGCGGCCTGCGGTTCAGCTTGCGGATCCGCCTGCGAGCCAAGCTGCTGTGCTCCGGTTGCTCCGACTTGTGCCGCTCCTTGCGGCGGATGCAACTGAGACGAGGCTGGCGTAAGGTGAAGTGATTAGCCAGCGTGATGTTCAGAGTCTGACGAAACGGAGAACGGACGTCGTGATTCGTTCTCCTTCGTCCCCGACAGATTCGATCAGTGCGGATTGGGATTTGAAAAGGACGACGACAGACTGGCAGACTCAAGGTTAATGGCTCAGCCTTCCGCCCCAAGATGCTGAGGATCGTGAGGAAACTCACTGGGGAACACGCCAAAGCGGGAAGCTTCCCGCCGCAGCGGTTCCACCACGAAGGATCAGCAAACAGGGTGGAACCGTTGATGAAAAAACAGAGCGGCGATGGTATCACCACTTCCTGGCGGTCCATCGCCGTGTCTGTTTTTCTGCTTCTGAATCAGCGAAAGCGGAAAGCCGAAGGCGAAAGACCCTCAGCTTTCCGCTTTCGGTTTTTTTGGCTGAGTGCTTCCAGATTTCTGGTTTCGGCCGGGACGGGGGATTCTCTCCCAACTACTCGATAATCCCGTGAAACGCACGGCGCGTGGTTGTCTCGACGCAGTTTTCTGCAAAAATCCCGCCAGACTGGTCATTTCCTCCTGCAACCATGCGAGCGTCCGTCTCGAAGCGAGTCCCACCCCATGTTGCTCATGATTCTGCGGGTCGCGTACCTGCTGATCTGCGCAGGCGCTATTCTTGCGTACATCACTTCGGACAGTAACGAATCGGAATCAGTGATGGTTTCGGTCCTTGTGAACGGTGAAATCGTCACACTGCCCCGATCGATGCCGGACAGACCTTCGCTGCCGAGCATTATTGAAAATAACCGGGCCGTGGCATTCTTCGTGTTGCTGCTGATTTCCCAGTCGGTCACCGTCCTGGACCTGATGATCCGCAAAAAAAGGATCGATGTCATCTCGGCAGTTTACTTCGGAATCCTGGTCGGCGTGCTTCTGGCATACCTCATGATTCAGGCTCTGACACCTGTCGTACCCGTGTCGAATCCGTTCCACACAGTTGTGGTGCTCATCACGCTTCTGGTATTGCCCTATATCTGCGTCACGCTGCTGATGCAGACGAAAGATGACTTTCGGTTTGTGATTCCATACGTGGAATTCCAGCGGGATCTGAAGAGCGGTCGCCCTCTGGTCGTGGACAGCAGTTCGCTCATCGACGGTCGTATTGCGGATGTCGTCGAGACGCAGATCATCGAATCTCAGCTGATCGTTCCGGATTTCATCCTGTCAGAGATTCAGGACATTGCCGACAGCAGCGATAAGAACCGCCGGACCCGCGGCCGTCGCGGTCTGGAAGTGCTCGCCAAACTGCAGCAGAGCACACACGTCGACGTCAAGGTCATGGAGACGTCCCGGACCGATTTCAAAATGATGACCGTTGACCAGAAAGTTGTAGCCCTGGCAAAAATCGTTCGCGGTGGTGTCATCACGAACGACTTCAATCTGAACAAAGTCGCCAGCGTTCAGGGGATCGCCGTGATCAACCTGAACGATGTTTCGAACGCCCTGAAGCCGCGTTATATCCCCGGCGAACGCCTGAACATCAAAGTCATCAAAGAAGGTGAAGGACCGGGGCAGGGTGTCGGCTACCTCGATGACGGCACGATGGTGGTGTGCGAAAACGCAGCAACTCTGACGGGCAAAGACATCAGTGTCATCGTGACCAGCGTGCTGCAAAGCAGCGCCGGCCGCATGATTTTCGGCAAAATGGTGTTCAAGGCCGGGGAATGACGCCGCGGAAGTTGATCAATAAGGTGGAAGCAACCTGCGCAGGCCGTGGATGATCACGATCAGCAGGAAGGCAGAGTTTCGCAGCGCTAGTCTTGCGAAGCTCAATTCTGCGAACGCTGCCGGTTGGTGCTGATTGCCGACGTCAGGAAACGCAGCTCCAAGCGTTTCTATCCAGCGGACCGATCGCGGCACATCACAGAACGTGTGACGCAACTGTGGTGGAATGCAGGTCGGCCCCAGCCCGCAACCGACAATCCCGCCTGTGATCGCTGCAGTCGTATCGGCATCACCACCACACAGAATGACTGACTGGACTGCCATCAGCCAGGAATCTGAATTCAGCAGCGCTGCGTGAATTGCCAGCGGAACTGTGTGATTGACGAACCCTGAGATCCCCGCTGCCAGGCCGATCGATTTCGCGTATTCCGCGGTTGACTGACTGTGCTGAACAGAATCCGCCACATGCTGAATCAGCACCATCATCTCGCTGCCTTGATCGTCAAGTTTGCGACGTGCGACGTCAAAACTGCTGAGAAATCCCTCAACAGTCAGCCTGTCTTCTGATCTGGACTGTTGAGCTGCAATCGCTACAGCCAGTGATCCCGCTTCGGCACGCGGATCACGGTGTGTGATTTGTGTACTGACGCGGTTCAGCCTGAAGAGCAGCCCGGAATCATCAATCACGGCACCCAGAATTGCGGCTCTCATCGCAGGACCGTTTCCGGCAGACATAACTCCGGAGCCTGCTGGCGGAATTCCAACGCACAACCGGATACACGCTTTCAGTGTGGCCAGTCCGATTCCCGCGGGCAGAGTCAGGAACCAGTTCCTGTGTCGCCGTGCCAGAGCTCGCTCAAAGTCTGCAGGCTCACAATGTGATTCAAGCAGGGCTTGTGCCACAAGACAGGTGTGCTCCGTGTCATCTGAGGTCATCCCGCGACCGAAGGCGAACCGGAATCGATCCGGC
>JANNGQ010000954.1:0-6969 GCA_031403975.1 Planctomycetota bacterium | reverse complement strand
GTGCCTGCTGTGTCCAACCCGCCGATCGTCGTGCCTGCGGCGCCCTTGCCTGCAACGCCTCAGCCTGTATCCGCTCCTGTGAGCGCGACTTCCACGCTCGAAAACTTGCAGACCGGCATCAACGATTTGGGCGCCGGTGTGACCGCGTCGATTGTGAATGCCGGCAGCGAGACCATTGGCATGAACGAGTCGGATATCTGGATAAGAAACTGGATCTCAAGTCGTTTAAGGTGAATGTCAAAGCGGGCAGCAATGAACTGCCGCCGGTCGAAGTTCCGATTGCCAAGCTCAGTGCCGAGGCCCCAAAGTAGGAGGCGGTCAGAGGCGAGAATCGGGCCCGCAGCCACGCTCGCCGGCAACGCCATGAAGGATTCTCCGCAATCGAAGATCGGGGAATGGGTTTGTAGCCGGAGTCGTGAGACTTCGGAGTCGGCGGGTCACCTCCGAATTATCACGAATACGGCTACAGAATTCCTTAACGGCGTTGCCGGTCGAGGGCGGCCATTGAGAGGCTGCCGACACGATCCACAAGCCGCTTCGAGAATCCGCTCCAGTCGTTCGGTCGCAGCCTGAACGGACCAGGTCGATACGATTTCGTGCTGTGCAGCTTCTGCTCTGATCGCAGCCGGCCCCGCGCTGGTGAGGATGCATCCGATGCCGGCTTGAAGGGCGTCGCTGTCGTTCACATTCACGAGTACTCCGAGTCGACCGTTCTGCAGGATTTCTGCCGGGCCGGAACGGCAATCGGACGAAACGACAGGAGTCCCGCAGGCAATTGCTTCCAATAGAACGTTCGGCATGCCTTCCATCAACGAGGGCAGAACAAAGACGTCGGCAGTCCGGAACCAGGCGACTGCATTGTTCTGAAAACCGACCAGACGGACTGCATTGCCAAGCCCCGAATCCGACACCTGCTGTTCCAATGCCGCTCGGTGTGCTCCTTCGCCCAGCAATGCTGCCCGGAATTCCACACCGGGGTGCAGCCGCTGCAGCCGGGCGATCGCATTGATCAGCAGATGGAATCCCTTTTCGTGGTTCAGCCGCCCTGCCGAGACGATGCGAAAGATGCGTGAGGAGGATGCGGACCGGACATCGCCCGTCCACCAGTCATCGTGAATCGGCAGCATCGCCTGTTGTTGAATCCACGCAATATCCACTCCGTTCCGGTGCGTGGCAATCTTCTCGTCCGGAATGCCGTAGAATCGTTTGGCCGATTCGCGGGCTCCGTCAGAAACGGCCAGAACTCGAGTCGACCGGTTATACAGGCGGTGCAGCATGCGGCGTTTGAACCACTGAAAACGGCCGGCCACAGGAGCAAAACCGATCTCAGGATCCGTCACGATCGTCGAGACGTTCGGTACGCCGACTCGCTGTGCTCCGGCCGCTGAGATGAGGGTCATCAGGAACGTGCGGTCGTAGCTGACATGGGCCTGGACTTCTGTCAGGAAACGAGCGAAGTCACGGACTCGTCTGGCGTGCATCAGGCCGGGAAGATAAACCCGGGACGGGGTGACGCGCTCTTCGAACGACGCGATCGGGACGTCGTTCGGGACCGCAGACAGCAATGGCCCCGATCGGTAGACCAGATACAGATACGGTTCGAACTTGTTCCGGTCGAGATGCGTCAGTAAATGGATGATCTGCCGCTCCGACCCGCCGCCGTGCATGGCTCCGATGGAAAAGACAACGCGGATACGTGGCATGGACGAACAGGATTCAGGGTCAGGATTCGGGATTCCGCGGGACTCAGGACAGCCGTTGTATCACCGCCGGGTTAAACAGCGAATGGATTGCCAAAAGTCCCGCGGCGTCCTACCTTCGGCATTCTGACACCTTTTTCAACACGACACCGCACGAAACGCAGACAATCAGAGGGAACAGTGAAAGAACTGCGGACACAGACCAGGGGCCACGAGCGGACTCGACGCGATCATGCGACCGAGCTGATTCAGGATTATGCGGAAGCCATCGCGCAGTTCGAGAAGGATCTTGGAGAGTGCCGCGTTCGTGACCTTGCCAGTCGATTCGCGGTCAGTCATGTGACGGTCAATCGCGCCGTGGCACGGATGAAGCGGGACGGCTATGTCGATACAAAGCCCTACGCTCCGGTGACACTGACCGAGAAGGGCCGCAGCCTTGCCGAATTCTCACAGCGGCGGCACGAGGGCGTCTACCGGTTCCTGTTGGCTCTGGGGGTCAGCCAACGCACGGCAGCGATCGACACGGAAGGCATCGAGCACCATGTGAGTGATGAAACTCTGCGACTGATGGAACGATTCACCGAACGCGAAGCGAATTCCGGCTGAATCCACCAACCCGACGCGTCAGTTTTGAAGTTGCGCAATTCAGGCCCGGAGGGCCGATCCCGGCGCGCCGGGACCGGTGGCGTAAGCCACCGGTCTACGAGAATCAAAAACTTAAGGCCTGAAGCGCCGGCACACTGGCGCTTGTGTCGGCCCTTCAGGCCTGAATCGCTGTATTCCCTATATACCGGTGGCTCACGCCACCGGCTAACGATGTGCCGGGCTTCGCGCCCTGGCGAAATGCACAACATCAAAACAAAGCCAGCGAAGTGGCGACGCTTAATAACTCCTTCGCTGGCGCTTCAGGCTTCAATTCCGCAGATGTCACCCGCCACATCACCCGATGAACCAGAAACATGCGATGGCGATCAATGTTGGCGGCACAGCACCAATGAACAACCCGAGCGGATGGATTCCGTCCGGACCAAACGCTTTCGACGACTGAAGGATTCCGGCACCTGCCGGATTGGGAGCGTTCGCGATCACCGTCAGACCGCCTCCGGTAACGGCACCGGCGACAAGCGCATACTTCAGTTCGTTTGAGATTTCCGGGACCTGTGAACCCAGAAACGTCAGCGCGGCATTGTCTGTGATAGCCGTCAGCGCCGTCGCGCCGAAGTAAAGTTCCGCACCTTTCAGGCTCATGATGAGAGGCTGCAGCCAGTAGGTCTGCAATGACCCCAGTGTCACCAGACCGGCGAGGAAAAATCCGACGAGCAGTCCTTCCTTCAGTTTCAGGGGATCCTGATATTCCTGAGTGGCCACGACAACCCCCAGAAAAATCATGAACACGGCGAAGAACACATCGGGATGATGAGCAAACGCCACGACAGCAGCCAGAAAAGCCAGATGCAGACAGGTGAGCCAGGTCGGGATCATCCGGTGCTCGCTCAGATCCGCTTCCACGGCGAGGAGTTGCTTCCGGAAGCAGAGAGTGACGATGAGTGTCGAAGTCAGACAGCTGGTTGCAGCCCGCCAGCCGAACGTAGAGGCCATGAACCATGTGCCCCAGTCCCACGTCCCGGCCACCATCAGTACGGGCGGAGCCGCAAAGTGCGTCAGCGTACCGCCGATTGAGACATTGACGAACAGCAGACCGATGGTGGCGTAAGCGAGGGCCTTGCCAATGTTCCGGTCAAAGTACCTCCGTCTCAGCAGCATCGCCAGCAGCGTCATCGCCGCCGGTTCGGTGATGAAAGATCCAAACAGGCTGCCGAACGAGAGCGCTGCGATGTAGAAGGACACACTTTCCCGCATCGGAAGCAGGCGCGCAATCCAGAGGATGATGAGTTCTGCCAGATTCACAACAGGTCGTGTCGCGGCAACAACCATGACGACGAACACAAACTTGGGCTCCGCGAATCCGTCTCTCAGCCCCCTGACATACTTCACGGCGTCTGGCACCGACTGGAGTTCTTCCAGGACAGCGATGTCCGGCGCGCCGCCGAGTTTTTCGACATAGGTGACTGCGTCATGAACGGACCCGCCTGAAACTGCGATGCCGATCACAAGAATGATGGCCCAGACACCGAAGACAATTTCTGTTTCTGCCAGAAAATGCAGGACGTTCTCTCCGATCGATCCTTCCGGGTATCGACGCGCCCATTGAGCGAATCGCTTGACGCAGAACGTATGCAGCACGGCGAGAGCAAACAGCACCGTGGCGAGGATCTGGACCGCAGTCGGGTTCATAAGAAAAGCAGGTCTTCGGATTGGACGAATCAAATACCGGCCACCGGGCTCGCCCCGGTGGTTCAACGGCTTCTGCACTACGACTTAGCTTTGTGGGCAGGCTTTTAGCCTGCCGTGCATTGGGGAATTACCATTGGTTTTGGGTTGAAGAGGCAGGCTAAAAGCCTGCCCCACGATTAAAACGACAGTCCCCAAGGCGGGGTGGCGTCCGATTCGTGCTTCGAGAGTCTACGAGATGGTTCCCCGCAATTCGATCATCAACGGGCGACGTGATAGACTGCACAAGGGCATCATCGAGACGACTCAAGCCTGATCGCCCGGGATACCACAAGGCTACACTGGTGAATGAACCATTTCTTTCCGCGTCCGCGACCGAGTCTCGCAATCCTGCGGCCGCTGCAATTGACAGACTGTCGCCGCTCGCCATCGTGCGGCTGATGAACTCTGAGGACCAGAGAGTCATTCAGGCGGTGGCTCGCGAGGAACTCGCCATTGCTCGCGCGATCGATGTCATCGCGGAACGATTGTCCGCCCGCGGGCGGCTGATCTATATGGGAGCCGGAACGTCCGGACGTCTCGGGGTTCTGGATGCCAGTGAGTGTCCTCCGACATTCAGCGTCCCGCCGGGACTGGTGATCGGACTGATCGCCGGAGGTCGTGCGGCGCTGACAACGGCGATCGAAGGAGCCGAAGATCAGCGCGATGACGGAGTTCGTGACTTGCAAAGCGTATCGCTCACCGTCGGTGACGTCGTGATGGGAATCGCGACCAGTGGACGGACGCCGTATGTGCTCGGCGGACTGGCGTATGCTCGATCTCTGGGAGCCTTCACAATCGGATTTGCCTGTAATGAAGGTTCGGGCCTGGTCGCACTGTCCGACATCATGATCACCCCGGTCGTCGGCCCGGAGGTGATTACCGGATCGACTCGGCTGAAGGCCGGCACGGCAACGAAACTGGTACTCAACATGCTGACGACTGGCGCCATGGTTCGGCTGGGGAAGACTTATGGCAATCTGATGGTGGATCTCACCGCGACCAACGAGAAACTGCGAGACCGTTCTCAGCGGATCGTCTCAGAACTGACCGGTCTGCAGGACGATGATGCACGGCAGTTGCTGGCTCGCTGCGACGGCAAAGTGAAGAACGCCGTGGTGGCGCATCTGCGGCAGCTGTCTCCCGAAGACGCGAGTCAGCGGCTCACCGACTGCCGTGGCCATCTGCGCCGGGCTCTGGAATGATGTGTGTCACTTGCGTTGTCATCTGATACGGTCCTTTCCGTCGCGGGACGCCGGAACAGCCTGGCAGAGATTCCTGCAACGGACGTAAACAGGCGCGTATGGAACAGCCAGACACTTTCGTACCTCCGACGACGAGCCCGCCGCATCCCGCGGAAACTGTGGCCGCTGCTGCAGGCCTTCCTGTCCGCATCGCCCGTGCAATGGGTATGGACCGGGCGGTGGGATATGCCGTGCTGGCGCGATTCTGGCAGCTTTTCACCGGTCCCGTGACTCAGCTGTTGATTGTCCTGAGTCTCACCGCCACGACTCAGGGCTACTATTACGCCTTCTGTTATCTGCTGGGGATGCAGATTTTCGCCGAACTCGGACTGCATGTGGTCATCATCAATGCGGCCAGTCACGAATGGTCCCGCCTGTCGCTCGTCGACGGAAAAGTTCACGGCGACTCGATGGCGACAGCACGTCTGGCAGCACTCAGTCGGCTGACGACTCGCTGGTATCGGATCGCCGCGGCGCTGTTTGTGGTAACCGTTGCGGTGGCAGGGTTCTGCTATTTCACCGATTCTGTCCGACTGAAATTGACCGCGGGAGCGACGCTGGAGCAGATTCCGTGGTTGGCTCCGTGGCTGGTGCTGGTCCTGCTGACAGGTCTGCAGCTGCCGCTGCTGCTGCCGCTCACAGCAATCCTTGAGGGCTGTCATCAGTTGTCTGTCATCAACCACGTCCGATTCTGGCAGAACATTGCCGGGACTCTGACGGTCTGGCTGTTGATCATCAGTGGTGCGGGACTGTGGGCACTAGTCGGATCGGCGGGCATCAGATTGCTCGGGGATCTGTACCTCGTCGTGATCCGGTATCGTGAATTCTTCCGTTCCTTTCGGGAGCCGGTTTCCGCGTCATCGCTTCAATGGCGGCAGGAGATTCTTCCGCTCCAGTGGCGAATGGCGATTCAGGGGATACTGCTCTGGTTTGTCAACGGAGTCCCAGGTCTCGTGATCTTTCGTTATCACAGTGAAGCGGAAGCCGGTCGTTTCGGAATGACCTGGGCCATCCTGACGGCTCTGCAGGCAGCATCGATGGCCTGGATTGAAACCCGGCGTCCGCAGTTCGGCTCACTGATCTCTGCGTGCCGCCATGCAGAACTCGACCGGTTGTTCTTCCGGGTGACCCGGATTGCGATGATACTGATTACCATCGCGGCAACGACGATGACTCTGGGCGTGTGGTGGATCGGGACGAGAAACGAATGGCTGTTTGAACAGATCGCCAGTCGGATGCTGCCCTTCGACGCAACGGCGTGGTTTGCTCTCGCTGTGGTACTGCTGCAGTTTTCTCTGTGTACGAATCTTTATGTGCGAGCCCACAAACGCGACCCGTTTCTGGCAGCGTCAATCGTGTCGGGCCTGACCATTGCGGGCCTGCAAATCCGGTATGGGATGATTCAGGGATCCGCCGGTGTGGCGTTCGGTTATCTGATCGGTGTCGGTTGCGTTCAGTTGCCGTTGTGGACGGTCATCTGGTGGTGGACCAGAAAACACTGGCATAAGTCGTAGGGCAGGCTTCAGCCTGCCAGGTTCATCGCGAAAAAACACGATCGGGATGCTATCGGCAGGCTGAAGCCTACCCTACGGCAAACCCTGCAGTCCACGGGGACTGTCGTTTTAATCGTGGGGCAGGCTTTTAGCCTGCCTCATCAATCCAAAACACAGGTAATTCCTCAACGCACGGCAGGC
>JANNGQ010000953.1:0-6550 GCA_031403975.1 Planctomycetota bacterium | reverse complement strand
CGATCAGGTCCGGCCAGCCATCGAGATCAAAATCAGCGAAAGCCGTGCCCCAGCCGACGAACGGCAGGCTGCCCTCCGGAACTCGGGTTGTCCCGGTCTCTATAAATGTTCCTCCACCAAGATTCTCGTACAGCGCGTTTGGCTCGTTTTCGTAGTTCGTTACGAACAGGTCCATATGTCCGTTGCGATCGATGTCCGCAATTGCCAGGCCCATTCCGGCCTGCGCCTGGCCGAGGTGATCATACGCTGTACCGGATTCTTCCCCCGCCTCCTGAAAGTGACCGCTCCCGTCGTTCAGCAACAGGAAATTCGGATTGATGTCATTCGCGATGTACACATCAATCAAACCGTCACCGTTGACGTCCGCCGCAAGGACGCCCTGTCCGCGGCCGTTTTTCACGTTGATTCCGGTCGACTCCGACACATCGAGAAATGACCCGTCCCCTTGATTCCGGAACAACACATCTTTTTCGGACGGAACCATCGTGGGACTGCAGTACATACGGATCTTCCGGACTGCGTCTCCGCAGAACTGATTGGTTTCCAGACTCCATACCGCGTAATTGCACACGTAAAGATCCAGCTGGCCATCATTGTCAAAGTCCAGAAATGCTGCGCTGGTTGCCCAACGAGGGTCGTCCGTTCCGCTGCTCTCCGAGACTTCTTCAAATGTTCCGTCCCCGATGTTCAGGTACAGCCTGTCCTTTGCGACACAGGTCACACAAAGATCCGGAAAACCGTCCGAATTGAAATCTCCGGTCGCGAGACCAGCCGTGTAACCGGTGATGCCAAGCCCGCTGACGACAGTGACGTCACTGAAGTCCCAGTCGCGACGGCTTCGGTAGAAACGATCCGACGGAGTCAGCCGATCGGCATCTATCGGGAACGTTGTTCCATTCCCGAAATACAAGTCATAATGACCGTCAAGATCATAATCGAAGCAGCCGACTCCGCTGCCGTTGGCCGCCGGAAAGGGTTTTTCAGGCGAATCGCCGCTTGTCTGCACAAAGTCAATTCCCGACGCGTCCAGCATGGATGTGAAATGAATGGTGTCTTCAGATTCCACAACCACTGCAGCCTGCGAGTCTCCGGGAGGTGCGGGTCCCGCAGTCACCGCGTCCTGTCCCGATGCTGCCCCGGGCCGCGAAGAGTCCACCGGCGGCGCCCTGGTGCAACCAGGAATCAGAATCCCCAGCATGGCTGCCAGGATCAACTTTGTCGGACCATGATTGTCAGTCATCAATCTGGTCCTGGAGACGATACCTGCGGACCCAGCGGCGTTGCCGGATCGGGCGACCTGTTCAGAATCTGCTGCCGGATTCGTGCGGAAACGTCCGGCCAGATGCCGATATGATGGTCCCGGATCAGCGCCGTCACTGTTCCCGATTCCATTTCGACGCTGACCTGCGCGTCCCGCCGGGACGGCATGTGGCATTCCACACAGCGGGCCTCGATGGCGGCTCCAAGTTGCGGACTCACTCCACAGTTCCCGGCTGAATGACATTTGAGGCAACTCCGGGAGAATTCTCCAGTCTGACCCCGCTGATCCCGGTGCGGATCATGACAGGAAATACAGGTCAGCATCTCACCCTTTTTATAGCACTGGCTCTGCATCAGTCGAGCGAGCTGATTCGCGCTGTGTGGATCGTCGTTCCCAGGGTCATCCGCGGAAAGATCCAGTCGCAGATACGACGACAGAGGTTCGCCGGGACGGTATGTAAATGCCGGTGCCACCGGTTCACCGGCAGAATGACACTGTGCGCAGAGTTCGTTCAGGCGTTCCTGCGAAAGCTGCGACGGGTTGACGATCTGTTTCCCCTCCGTCGCGGCGGGAAACTCCCGGTGGTAAGCCACGTGTTCGTGACCAGGCCCGTGACAACGGACGCAGGTGACTCCCAGCAGGTAGCTGTTGCGATCGAAGCGATTGATCGCCTTGCCGTCTTCCGAAAACCATGTGGCATGGCAATCCAGACATCGTCCGGGAACGGGCCTGGCAAAATCCGCCGTGCCATCCACGTACATGCCGGGACTGTTAACCCATTGATCGAGTTCCGTGAGATAACTCACATGCATCTGGTATAGTCGGTCCCCTTCCCAGGAAAGATAACCCTGACCGTGGTTCCCCGATCCCAGGACCAGGTCAATCGAACGTCGATGAGAATACTCCGCGGCTTCCTTTCGAACATGCACTTCCTGATAGTATCCTGCCTGATCCGTCGTCATTGAAAACCACAACTCCGGATTGCCGGTTTTCAAGACATTGCGGCCTGGTTCGAAACTTCCCAGAATCGATTCGGCGGTCGGCTCGGCGGACGTCTTCGCATGAGCGGTCGAGAGAAAACTGCTGAAGTTTTCCTGATGACATTCTCGGCACACATCGGGTGCCAGGAATCCCCGCGCGGCGGGTCGGATTCCGGTATGAAACTCCGGGAGCTTCTGTGGCTCCGGAAGTAAGACCCAGCCAGTTCCGTCGGATCCCCCGCGGGCCGCAATTCCGACCCATTCTTCCGGAGCAATCTGTCGCGTTGTGGGGAGTTCGGTGATGGGCCGCACAAGGTACTCGGTCGATTCAGGCAGCAGCGTCCAGAGCACGATCGCCCCGATGAGGACACAGCCGACTGTGGTCAATCGTTTCATGAGTTGCTTCAAGGGACCCAACTTCACATGGGGACTGAATTTCAACGGAACAATTCGATCGGTAAAGCGCTGAAATCGGGAAGTGTTCCGTGGTTTTCAATAGCCGTACTCAGCTCCCGGACAAACGGATGAACATCGTCGCTGCGATAGGGTGCGAGCAGGATGTCGGCCTGCTCCCAATTGCCCTGTTCGGCCAGCCGATGTGATCGCAGCACCTGTCCCCACATCGATGCAGGGCTGTCGATGAGAATCTGGTCAACTGTTCTCACCAGTTCTTCCTGCTTTCGGATCTGATCGACCTTGCTCTGCCAGGCACTGGCTGACTGTGAATCCCCAGTCAGCGAATAAGCCCGCTGCAGCAGAAACGCTGTCGCGCTGGATAACTCGCTGGATTCTGCCAGAGGCCGAAGCCAATCCAGTGCCTCGCGAAAATCTGATCTCTTCATCGCCAGCTCCGCCAGCCCCTGACGAGAGGCGGCATCGGCACTGTCGATCATCACGGCGATTCGCCAATGCTTCTCTGCTTCTTCCGTCAGCCCCAGTTGACTGCAGGCCTTTCCGAGCAATGCCAGGGCCTTTGTCGAATGCTTGATCTCCAGGCTCTTCCGGAACTGTTCGGCTGCTCTGCCAGGCTCGCTGATCTCCAGCAAAACCGTGCCGAAGTCCAGAGTGAATACGTCCGGTGGAATCTGGAGGTCACTGGCATCCGGATTCAACTGCAGCACATGCGTCCAGGCTTCACACGCCTTGCGGTCGTTGCCTCTGTCGCGTTCCAGCATTCCGACCAGCAGATTCCCACGGGCTTCGTTACCTTTGATGGCTGCGAATCGAACGGCGGCCTCCACGGCTTCTGCAGAGCGTCCGAGTTTTGCCCGGCAGGCGCTGACCTCGTGCAGTATGCCGGAATTCTCCGGATCAAGCTGCAGCAGGTATTCGAGCACCGGCAGGGCCTGCATCCATTTTTCGAGCATCAGACAGGCCTGCGCATAAGCTCGCATGTCCGCCTGACTCGCGGCTCCCACCTGATCGATCAACTGCAGAGCCTCGCTCGGGCGGCCAAGCTGCACAAAAGCGCGTGCCTTTAGCGCGATCGCACGCGCATGCCCGGGATGAGTCTTGAGAAACTGATCGGTCAGCTTCAGCGCCAGAGGGGATTCATTGTTCGTCAACCGCCGATCAATTTCGGCAAGCGGTCGTTCACGCCACCAGTCGGTTCCCCATAATCCAGCCACGACAACAGCACTGCCGACCGAAATGTACAACAGCCATCGCAGACGCTCTGATCGGTTCCGCTTCGGACGCATGCTGGTTCGTGTGGAAGTGACTGCGCGGCTCATGCGAATCGCACTGACAGACAAAGAATTGGCCGACGACAAAAGGCTATCCGGAGTTTCCGAGTGCCGCAACGAGGCGTGGCCGGAATCAACGAGCAGAACGATGGCGGCCGGGCTGATGCGGCAACGGAGATGTTTACGTCGCGGAATTGTAGCTGAAGTCGTGAGTCTTCAGGCCAGATCAGTCACGAGTTCCGCGACTCCGATTCTGGAATCGCTCGAGTGCCTTTTTCAGCCTGTTCCGGCAGAATCCGCCCAAGTGGAGTGGCCGACTGTGGACCTTCGGGCAAATCCTGCTGAAATTGCTGCAGGCAGACTCAAGACGGCTGTGGAAGCCTCTTGCTGAACTTCCGATCGACTGGTACTTCCCCTTATGACAACGGAACAGTTTCAGCCTCAAAGCAATAGACTGTTGTCGTCTGAAAGATTGCAGGCCGCATTGGCTGCGCTCGGAATTGTGTCGGTCTTCGGAACGGCACTGTGGCTGGTGCCGGATCCCCGGGGATTCGGGACTCATCAGCAGCTGGGCCTGCCCGAGTGTGTGTTTCGCAGTGTGACGGGGTTTCACTGCCCTCACTGCGGAATGACGACCAGTTTCTGCTGGTTCGTGCGGGGCAATCTTGCAGAGTCGTTCCGAGCCAGTCCTTCAGGACTTCTGTTGGCAGTCTTGAGCAGTCTGATGCTGCCATGGCTGGTCGCTGTGAGTCTCAAAGGTGTCTGGTTCGGCCTTCACGATCCGGGACGTGGCATTATGACCGGATTCGGAATCTGGCTGCTGTTGTCCATAGTGCTGTGGCTGTTTCGGTTCGCCTGATGATCGACTTTCAACGGAGTGCAGAGTCTTGACACACACAACACTGACAACCGGCGGAATGCAGCGTCGCCGCGTGTCGATGCCGGTGATCACTCTGCTGGCACTGAGTGTCCTGCCGGGGTGCTCACTGGGCGTCATGGCGGGAAAGATGCTGTTCGGTGATCCGAAGATGAAGTCGCAGTTCCGGGCGGCCACCGGAACGGATCTGACAAAAGGCCAGAAGTCTCTGCTGATTGCCTGCTCTGCCCCACACGGAATCCTCGCGAAGTACCCCTCGATACAAATTGACATCGTGGATCGGATCATCCGGATTCTGGATACCCGCAACGTCAAAGTGATCTCCTCCGACGACGTTGCGACGTGGTTCGACGACCATGGTGAATGGGGTGACTTTTCAGAACTGGCCGATGAATTCGATGCGGACTATGTGATGCATATCGAAATCGAGTCGTTCGTCTGTGCCGTACCCGACAGCCCGAATCTTCTGCAGGGCCAGGCTGACGGGAAAATTACGGTTCTGGAAGCCACCGGCAAAGATACAAAGACGGTCATGCAGGCTTTCGAGCGGACTTTTGACGTGACGTATCCGAATTACCCTGTACCTCGCGAACATAAATCCGAGCAGCTCTTCGCTGAAGGATTCCTTGACCGCATTGCCATCCAGCTCTCTCATTTTCTCTATGACCACCGAGCGAGCGAAGGCGTCCACTGATTCGTGGCCGGAACAATTCTGTTCATGCCCGCCGCATTCTGCCTCGCTCCTCTGCCTCCCATCTCAACCGCTTCCTGTCACCGCTCTTCTCCCTCGGAATACCTCCCATGCGATCATCTCGCTACCAGCCCCGCATGCCGTATCGCAACCGTCCGATGTCCCTGCTGTTCCAGCTGGCACTCACCGGAATGATGCTCGTGACGATTCCGGGCTGCAACTACGTTCTGCTGCTGGGTTATCTGATCGGCGGGCCGCCGCAGCTGGAGCCGCTGTTTGAAAAGGAGACCGAGAAGTCGATGACCGACAAGGACATCCGAGTCGCCGTCGTGTGTTATGCATCGGACGAACTGAAGTACCAGTTCGACAACCTCGATCATATTATCGCCAGTCGAGTCACGAACGCACTCGCCGACAAGAACATCGACGTTGTGTTGAATGACGAAGTCCGGACATGGCTCAAAGAAAACCCGGACTGGGATACGGCCGTAGAAGTCGGAGCTGCATTCGATGTCAACTTTGTGATCTACATCGATGTCAGCGGATTCTCACTTTATGAGCGGGACAGTAATACTCTGTACCGCGGCCGCTGTGATGCGATCGTCAGCGTCTACGAAATGGAAACTGATGGCGACGGCAAACGCATCTTCTCGCGAGACATCAACAGCGTGCACCCGCTGCACGTGCCGCGCTCCGCATCGGAGATGAGCTACGACACCTTTCGCATGGAGTACATCTGGCGCCTGAGTGACGAAATCGGACGTCTGTTCTACCCGTACCTCAACGGCGACGACATCAGCCACGCCGCATAGCCGCAAGATTCACAAGGCCAGGTCGCTGTGTTTCTTCGGACGTTCGTGCAGTCCCCACTCCCTCTGAAGACTGTCTGATCAATCGTAGGGTAGGCTTCAGCCTGCCGGCATGATCCCGATCGTCGTGTTTTCTCGTCGAAACTGGCACGCTGAAGCCTAATGGCGCTCACTTTGTGGAACAATTGTCCCCAATTGTTCATCCGGTCGCAGGCGGAACAGTTGAGACAACTGTTCTACACGGTGA
>JANNGQ010000952.1:0-4564 GCA_031403975.1 Planctomycetota bacterium | reverse complement strand
CGTGTATGTCTGGATCTGGCCGGCCGCGTTCCGAGTGTGAATGAGGTCCGCGACTATGTGAAAGACATGTCGCCAGATCGCTACGAGACGCTGGTTGATCGGCTTCTGAACAGCCCCGATCATGCAAGCCACTTGGCAGCTCGCTTCCGTTCGTTTCTGATTCCGGAAGGAGTTGATCTAGCGAACTTTGGTGGTATCGAAGCCTTTGAGAAGTGGTTGGCGGAGCGCTTTGAGAAGAACGAACCGTACGATCAGACCGTGCGGAGTCTGCTTCTGGCAGAAGGACGACTTGTTCAGTCAGGACCGCTGCTGTTCTATTCGGCCACAAAGCTTGAGGCCGATCAGCTGGCAGGCCGGACGGCGCGCGTGTTCCTCGGTATGCGTCTGGAGTGTGCTCAGTGCCATGATCATCCCTTTGAACCCTGGAGTCAGGAAGACTTCTGGGGGTTCGCTGCATTCTTCGCTCGCATTTCCCGGCCTCGCGGGAAGCTCGAAAGCGTGTCCACGGTGATGCAGGTGCGCGATGTCGAACGCGGAGAAGTGATGATGCCGGAATCGGAGGCTGCCGTGCCGCCGAAATTCCTGAACAGCGGCGAGGAACTGCTGCTGGAAAAGGCCACCGAACGGCGGCAGAAACTTACGCAGTGGCTGACCGGTGGTGAGAATCCTTACTTCGCCCGCGCGACGGCGAATCGAGTGTGGTCGATGCTGTTCGGAAAGGGAATTGTCGATCCTGTCGATGATTTTGGAGTTGGCAATCCGCCACTGTCGCCGGAATTGCTGGACTTGCTGGCCGGGCATTTCATCGGCTCAGAGTTTGACCTGCGTGAATTGTTCCGCGTCGTCGCACTGTCGAAAGCCTATCAGCTGTCGAGCGGCGGAGAGGAAGTGAATGAAATGCGGCAGGAATGGTTCGCTCAGATGAACGTGAAGATGCTCACGGCCGAACAGATGTATGACTGCATCACAGTCGCCACGATGCCGAGTTCGAGCCCGAATCAGGACAGTATTGGTTTCAACGTCAACCGATTTGACAACGCATCACGTGAGGAATTCCTGCAGCAGTTCCGAACACCGGCCGGTCGTTCGACCGAGTACCAGGGAGGAATCCCTCAGGCGCTGACCCTGATGAATGGCACTCTGATTGACGGAGCAACCGGCTTGTCGACCAGCGGACTTCTGAAGTCGCTGCAGGCTCCGTTCTTCAATCGGGATCAGCGGATCGAGATTCTCTACTTCGCGACACTGTCACGACAGCCGCGGGACTCTGAGAAAGAATTGCTTAAGCAATACATCACCGAAGAGATGTCGGGTAATGAACTTCGCGAAGCACTTTCGGATGTTTTATGGGCACTGCTGAATAGTGCCGAGTTTACAATGAATCACTAAGGCATTTGCCGGAAGCGCAGTAGCCACACTCGCCAGAGTGTGGGGAATTGAGAAATGCCCACGTTCTGGCGAACGTGGCTACGTCGCGATTCTGGCTTTCCGACAAAGCCGCGTCTCTGCCTCGATCATGTGCGTGTTTCTGCACCATAGGCCGACTGCTTTCTGAGAATTCGTCTTAACACACTTCGAAACCTGCCAACCTCCTGGTCTGACTCATGACTCTTCACATCTCTCGCCGCCGACTGTTGAATTCACTTGCCGCCGGCTTTGGCGGACTCAGTGTCAGCGGGTGGTTTCCGCTGTTTGCACAGCAGCAGTTGACCGAAGCCAAGAAGACGTCGCGACACGTGATCCTGTTGTGGATGAGTGGCGGGCCATCGCAGACCGACACCTGGGATATGAAGCCCGATCATAAAAACGGCGGTGAGTTCAAGGAGATCCAGACGGCATCGCCCGGACTGAGATTCAGTGAACATCTCCCGAAACTTGCTGAGATGTCAGACAAGTTGGCCGTCATTCGCGGTCTGACGACGCGCGAAGGTGATCATGGTCGCGGTACGTATCTGATGAGGACCGGGTATTCGCCGATGGGGCCGGTGCAGCATCCATGCATCGGCAGTTCACTGGCGAATCAACTTGCGGAATTTCAGATGGGCCTGCCAGGGTGTGTCAGCGTCGGGCCGTTCCGGGCACTGAGTCAGGATGCGTTCGGACCAGGATTTCTGGGGCCTCGCCTGCAACCGCTGATCGTGGGAGCGTCTGATATGCCGGGGGCCATGTCGACTGGCGGTGACGGGTTTCCGGTGCTGCAGGTGCAGGGTATGAACCGGGCGGAAGGAATCACAGATGCGCGAATGGAAAAACGACTTTCAATGTGGAAGAACCTGCAATCCGGGTTTCTGGTAACTCATCAGGATGGTGCACCGAAGACGCACAATATGATCTACGAAGGGGCCGTTCGATTGATGAACAGCGAAGACGCAAAGGCGTTTGATCTTTCCGGAGAACCTGCTGAGCTGCGGGGAGCGTATGGAAGAAATGTCTTCGGACAGGGTTGTCTGCTGGCTCGAAGACTCATCGAACGTGGCGTGTCTTTTGTGGAAGTGTCCCTGGGCACCAGCAGCGGCGGAGTTGGCTGGGACACGCATTCGGACAACTTCACAGCCGTCAAGGCGCTATCGACCGACCTTGACAACGGCTGGTCGACGCTGATGAAGGATCTTGCCGATCGTGGCCTTCTGGAATCCACAACGATTCTGTGGATGGGTGAATTCGGGCGAACACCGCAGATCAATGCGAACGCAGGTCGCGATCATTTTCCGGCGGCATGGTCCGCGGTACTCGCCGGAGCCGGAATTGCCGGCGGCCAGGCCTACGGTCGCACCAGCGACAGCGGAATGGTGGTGGAAGATGGTCAAATGAGCGCAGAAGATCTGCTGGCAACGTTGTGCCAGGCCGCTGGCGTGGATGCGAAGACAACGCATATCGACGACAACGGGCGTCCGATTCGAATTGCAGATGGAACTCCGGCGACGGCCGTGCTGGGATAGTTCGACCGCCCGGATTCGACCTCAACGGTCTTGGGGACTGTCCGTTTAGTCACAGTTCTTTGTGGGGCAGGCTTCCAGTCGGCCAGACATAGAATGAGTCCAGTGTTTTTGAATAGATCTGGCAGGCTGGAAGCCTGCCCCACTATTAAACCGAAAGTCCCCTCGGGCCGTTAATGAAGGAGATGGGGAGCATGGAAAATCGCACCAAACCACAGACCGACACGCGGCAGCGACACTGGGCAACACCACCGTCGCGCCTGTTCGACGTGCGCGCGATGCTTATGCTGGCTCCGCTCGTCCCGCTGATTCCATTCATGTCGGGTACTGTCGCGGAGTCAGATGAAACCCGGCTGTCGGTTCCCGTCACTGCTCTGAGTGCCCCTGCACCGGAACCACAAATGGACGCGATGGCTCTTCAGCGCGAGCCGACACCACAGGCAACCCCGGGCGCTCGAATGCCTCAATACCAGCTGCACCACCCGGATCGGAATGAATCGGACGATCCAGGTTCCGCGAATCTGCGATTCATTCTGGCCCTCCCGGATCGACCGGTGCTCGTCGAGGCCACGATCACAATCGATGGTGCACCCTTCCGTCAGCTGCGGGAAACTCGCGTACAGGAAATCCTCAGATACGTTGCCAATCCTGAGCCATCCGAAACACCAGTTGCCGAAACACCAGTTGCCGGAACAATTAATGCAGAATCACCTGCTGCAGACGCGACCGAGATCGTACAGGCCGTTCCAAAATACGCGGCTCCCGCGACCATCTTCGAACGAGTTGACCGTTACATGAAGTCGACCGGGCAAGCTCCGGCAGCGGATGAGATTCGCTGGCTGCTGACCAGCTGGGTTGATGGTCCCGTGCTGCTGCTTCTGAACGACAACTTCCAGCGGTTTCGAGCCGATCAGCAGCCAGTCTTCAAAGTGCTGGATCGCAACCGGGACGACAGGGTTTCCGCTGACGAACTCATGCAGGCCGTCAGCTCATTTCAGGAGTGTGATCTGGATCGTAACGACGTCGTGGAAGCCACTGAGCTTGCAGAAGCTGCGGATGATCCTCGCGACAAGGCAGTTCACGCCGGGGCTGGCAAGCTGATTTTTCGCCTGCCTGACGAAGCCACGGCCAGCGCGACGCTGCGGCGACTCGCGGCTCGCTATTCTGCTTCCTCCGACGCGCAGTCGACACGGCGGTTTGATATCGACGGTGATGGCTCGTTGAATGCCGACGAACTGACACAGTTGAGAGAAGGCGTTGCGGACGTGCATGTTGTTGTCGAATTCAGCACGACAGCGACTGACTCTTCGCGACTTACGATTGACAGCTTCAGTCCGGAGTTTCTGAGTCTGAAGGATTCAGCATGTGTCAATCCATCCAGCGTGACGCTGAAGCTGAACAACTTCAATCTGGAATTCCTCGGGGTTCAGGGCGCTGCCGGTGATCAGATTTCCGTCGGTGCGGTCGACGATGGATATGCCATGCTTCCGGAGCTGGATCCGGACAGCGACGGGCGATTCTCAATTCGTGAACTGCGACAGCTCAATGAGCGGCTCAATGTGTTCGACCGCAACAAAGACGGCGACATCGCTTCGGATGAAATCCACCCCACGTACCGCGTCTGCATC
>JANNGQ010000951.1:0-2671 GCA_031403975.1 Planctomycetota bacterium | reverse complement strand
CGGCGCCCACAGGAACTTGAAGGTGTAGGGCAGGCCGACCAGGCTCAGGAAGCCGATGGTGGCAACGTCCAGGCCTTCGACGGAAAGCCAGGCCTGCATCGGAACTCTCACGAGTTCTGCTACACCTTTTCCGAACCATTGGACGTCGTGCCTGGATTTGTGTCCTGACTGGCTGGCTCATGCACGACGACCCATTCCATCGACGCCTGACGGCTTCACTGGAGCAGCTCGAAAACGCTCATCAGCGACGTTACCGTCGCAGTGTGGAGGCGGTCAGCACTACTGAGAGCATTGTCGATGGCCGGCCATGCGTCAGCTTCGCCACAAATGACTATCTAGGACTCACTCGCCATCCGCGGGTCCTCGCAGCATTCGCCGAGGCCGCGTCCGTTCAGGCTGGAGCCGGAGCCAGCGCACTGGTTGCCGGGAGAAGTCCTCATCACGAGCAGCTGGAAACAGCGATTGCCGAATTTGAAGGGACGGAATCGGCCGTGTTGTTTCCGTCAGGTTTTGCGGCGAACACAGGAGCTTTGACATCACTTGTCGGGCCGCAGGACGCGGTCTTCTGCGATGTCGAGAATCACGCCAGTCTTATCGACGGCTGCCGCGCGAGCTCCGCAAAGTTCTTTGTCTACGACCGAACGGAACTCATGCGTCTGAATGAATCCATCAGTCGCCGTCGCAGCGAATACGACGCCGTGTTCATTGTCAGCGACAGTGTTTTCAGCATGGACGGTTCATTGGCCGACCTCCCGCAACTCTGTGACATCGCCGAACGATCTGATGCCACAATGATCGTGGACGAAGCACATGCCACGGGAGTCTTCGGCCGGATGGGTCGCGGTGTGTGTGAACTGCAGGACGTCGAGCATCGGATCGCCGTCAGGATCGGAACACTCAGCAAAGCTGTCGGCGGAATGGGCGGATTCGTCGCGGGATCGAAAGTGCTTTGCGAATGGCTTTGGAACAAGGCCCGCACACAGTTCTTCTCCACGGCACTGCCTCCGGCTGTGTGCGCCGCGGCGAGTGCGGCATTTCAGGTCATCACGCAAGAATCTGAGCGGCGTCAGGTCCTTGCCGCGCGGGCGGAGTTTTCCAGGAAACTGCTGATCGATGCCGGCCTGGAAGTGATCGTTTCACCCGGATCGGGCACCAGTCCGATTCTCGGCATCCTGCTGCGAGACGACGAACTCGCTGTTCGAGTCAGCCGCCGACTCATCGATCGCGGAGTTTTCGTTCCCGCGGTCCGCCCCCCGACAGTTGCCAGCGGCACAGCAAGGCTGAGAATGTCGCTGTGCTGTGATCACACGGAATTGCAGATTGAATCAGCCGTGCATCAGCTTCGGGAAGCCGTCGCAGTCGAACGGCTCTGAGGCTGGATTCGCGTTGGTGTGCCGCGTACCTTCCCTTTTCCCTGTAGCCGAAGTCGTGAGACTTCGGGCTGTCGCATATCCGAATTCTCACGAATCCGGCTACAACCTCCTGCATACCCGAATTCTCACGAATCCGGCTACAAGAAGACCGTCGCGGCGGGGATTCCAGCGCTGACGAAGCTGCCGAAGACTCCAGGTCGATTCAAGCGTTCAATGCCACGATCACAATCTGCAGCTCAGCTTGTCAAACCAGCTCATGTCAACTCCGAACTGCGACAACGCGCGGACCACCGCACGGGGTTTGAACTGGAGTACCCATTCGGATCGCACTGGTTTTCGGTCGATGGACATGTGCAGCATTACATTGATGAAGGTACCGGCCCGGTCCTGTTGATGGTTCACGGCAATCCGACGTGGAGCTTTGCCTGGCGGCGACTTGTCAAAGACTTGAGCCGCGATCATCGAGTCATCGCGATCGATCATCTGGGCTGCGGGCTTTCATCAAAACCCCAGGATCCGGATCTTTACACACTGGACGGTCACATTCGGCGACTGAGTGCGCTTGTGCGGTTGCTCGACCTGCAGCACATCACGCTATTCGCTCACGATTGGGGCGGCGCGATCGGCATGGGCTGTGCTGGACGCATGGCAGAACGGTTTCGTCGCTTCGTACTGATGAACACGGGGGCGTTTCACAGCAAGGCGATGCCGTTCAGGATCGCCGTCTGCCGGATTCCTGTGCTGGGAGTACTGGGCAATCGCGGGCTGAATCTCTTCGCCCGGGCAGCGCTGACAATGGCCGTGGAAAAGCCGCTCAGCCCTGCCGCTCGCGTCGGGTACATTGCTCCGTACGATTCATGGAACAACCGCATTGCCGTGCACGAATTCGTGCAGGACATTCCACTGAAGCCGTCGCACCGAAGTTATGCAACTCTGACCGGCGTTGAGGAATCTCTGCTGCAATTCCAGAAGCACCCAATGCAGTTGATCTGGGGCATGAAGGACTGGTGTTTCACGCCAAAGGACTTCCTGGAAGAATTCCGCTGCCGTTTTCCGAACGCAGGAGTGCTTGAACTTTCGGACGCCGGGCACTATGTGTTTGAAGATGCTCAGGAGGAACTACTGGCACAGGTACGACTGTTCCTCGGTAAAACAACCTAGACCTTAAACAAGCGACCCCACCGGGACTGCCCCATTCGTATCTACACAACTGAAGTCCATCAAAGTCCTGTCACCGGCCCCGACTGCCGGTTTCTGCTGCGATTTATCAGCGTCTATCAGCGGTTTGGAACCGCTCA
>JANNGQ010000950.1:0-1941 GCA_031403975.1 Planctomycetota bacterium | reverse complement strand
CTCACCCCTCACCGGAAACGGTGGAACGTGTCCGGCGGCGACTGATGGAGTGGCGCAGGGAAGTCGGGGAGCATTTCGGGATTGGCCTTAGCAGTTGTGAAGAGCCCCAGTTCCTGCGTTACCGGGTGGGTGCCTTCTTTGTCGCTCACCAGGACGGCAACACGGGTCTGCTCCTGTCTCAGCGTGAGCAGTCGCGCAAGATTTCGGTCGGGAAATTCCTGAGCCGTCAGACTGAGGTCCCCGAGCCGGACGCGTTTTGCGGCGGCTTGCTTGTCTTTTCCGATTGGCGCTCCAGTCAAAGTCCTAAGGACTTCCGGCTGTCTGGTGAGCCAGGAACATTGGTCACATTCCGTTCGGAGACCACCCACGAAGTACTGCCAGTGACGAATGGCGAACGGTATTCAATCGTCAGTTGGTACAGTTAGAAGTTGGCCAACGGCGCACTCCAACGTCATATGAAAGGCGAGGATTCAAAATGACAACAGTTCGATATTACTTGCGACCAGCCTGGCTGATCGCCTTGTTGGCTCTGACTGGTTTTCTCTTCCCGGCGAGTCTCTCGGCTCGGGCACAATCCAGAAACGTGAAAGCCCTCGTGGGTGGAACGCTAATCGATGGCTTTGGTAGTAAGCCAATTCGAAATAGCGTCATCATCATCGAAGGCGATCGGATCAAGGCCGTCGGACAGGTAGGGACGCTTGCCATTCCATCGGGCGCGGAGATCATTTCTACGGAAGGCATGACGGTTTTGCCGGGTCTGTGGGACATGCACGTCCACCTGATGATCAATGGCCACAGTGACTATGCCCATTGGGACAAAACCTACCCGCCGCAGATGGAAAAGGTGATCATGCCGGCCTCCGCCAGGCAGTTGCTGCTGGCGGGAATAACCAGCGCGCGCGATCTGGGCGGGCCGCTGGAAGCCAGCATCGCGGTGCGCGATCGGATTAATAAAGATGAGATTCCGGGTCCGACGCTCTACGTTTCCGGTCCATTCATTCAACACGAACCATATCCGGGCACTGAGTATGTGCGCTGGGGCGTGAAGGGCGCGGACGACGCGCGCGCGAAAGTTCGCACGCTGGCCGAAGCTGGAGTCGATCTGATCAAACTTATCGATCAGGATCAGATGACGATGGAAGAAGTTCAGGCCGTCGTCGACGAAGCGCACAAGCGGAAGCTCCCGGTTGTGGCGCACTCGCATCGTCCTGAAGAGATCCGGCGCGGACTCCTGGTTGGTGTCGATTGCTTCGAGCACACGGGACTGGCAACGGCGCCTGAGTATCCACCGGACATAATCGCGATGATTCGCGAGCGCACGGCCAAGATGAGCCTGGGCCCAATGTTTTGGACGCCAACGGTCCAGGGGCTGCTTAATTACGAGTATGTCCGCGATAATCCGGAGCAACTGGACGATCCGTCCTGGCAAGTGGGTCTGCCGCAATCGATCATCGATGACATCAAGGGCTCGCTCAAGCATCCCCAACGCCTGGGCTACTATCAGATCACTCCGCAGCGCCGGCCGACGCTCAATCGGAAAATTCAGCAGTTGTCTGAGTCGGGTGTGGTGCTGTTAATAGGCACGGACAGTGGTATTCCGATGAACTTCCACAGTCAAACCACCTGGCGTGAGTTGGATGCGTGGGTTAACGAGTTCAAGATCGATCCAATGGTCGCGAGTCGAGCGGCAACCTACTGGCCTTCGGTGGCGATGAAAGTGTCAGATCAGGTCGGCACAGTGAGCGAAGGAAAGTACGCTGACATTATCGCCGTGCGCGGTGATGTGCTGCGGCATATCAATCTGTTGCAGAACGTGGATATCGTGATCAAGCATGGTCGGCGGCGTCGAGGGCGTCGTCGAGCCGGTCGGTCACGAAGGCGGCCACCTGGGCCGGATCGCGGTGGTCCGGGCGGCCGCAGCCGCCGCGGAAGCCGGTGAGG
>JANNGQ010000949.1:0-5394 GCA_031403975.1 Planctomycetota bacterium | reverse complement strand
CTTAAAAAAAGAGCATGTGTTTTGAATCGATCAGGCAGGCTGGAAGCCTGCCCCACCATAAAACCGACCAGGCAGGCTGGAAGCCTGCCCCACGAGGAAAGCGACAGTCCCTGAGCTGGATCGGGGCGTCAAGGCGAATCTGGGACAGTCGAAGTTGCGCAAGCAGTCAATAGCTTCGCGAGGACTGGAATGCATGCATTGAGGTTGAGCCCCGGGAATGACTTGCCTGAGGCGGCATACCGTGTATCCTCAGAGTCCGGTTGTCTGATATGACATCGCGTCCCGCCCCGCACAAACGATCGTTGGACGTCTCGGAGTCGTCATGAGCGTGGCCCGCAGCACATCACCGCTGGATTGCCGGCGAATGGCATGGTTTGGTTGCCTGGCATCGTGGCGAACATGCATGTTTGTGATCAGTCTGCTGTCGATCGTGTTCTGCGGACACTGTCTTGATGCGGTCGGCCGGCAGGAGGATTCGCAGTTTTCCTTTCAGTCCCACGTGTTGCCGATACTGAAACGCAACTGCCTGAAGTGCCACGGCGTGTCGAGGAAAGAAGGAAAACTGCAGCTGCATTCGGCCGTTCGCGTGTGGAAAGGCGGAGAATCCGGTCCGATTGTTGTGGCGTCGGATCCCGATCATAGTCTGCTCTGGAACCGTGTGAGCAACAACGAAATGCCGCCCGAGAATCCGCTGACCGATCAGGAAAAGCAGATTCTGCACGACTGGATTGCTCAGGGAGCCCCGGGACTTCCGATCAGCGATGCCGATGCGGAGTCCATGTCGCAGGATGAACACTGGGCATTCACTCGACTTCAGGCTCCGATACCACCGAATGTGCTGCAGCCGGAATCCTGCATAACTCCGGTCGATCAGTTTCTCCAGGCGGAGCGGGACAGAGTCGGCCTGCAGTCGCGACCCGAGACCGATCGAAGGACCTTGATTCGTCGAGTCAGCTTCACACTGACAGGATTGCCTCCGATGCCTGCGGACATCGACCGATTCCAGTCTGATGGCGGCGACGATGCGGTGGAGTCCATGATTGATCGGTATCTCGCGTCAGAACAATACGGGGTTCGGTGGGGGCGTCACTGGCTGGATGCGGCTGGCTATGCTGATTCGAACGGCTATTTCAACGCAGATTCGGATCGGCCTCTGGCTTACCACTACCGTGACTATGTTGTCCGATCGATCAATGCTGACAAGCCTTTTGATCAGTTCGTGCGCGAACAGATTGCCGGAGATGAATTGTCGGGGTTTGAGGCCGACCAGCATCGCCGATCGGCCACTCCGGAGATGATCGACAGGCTCATCGCCACGCATTACCTGCGAAACGGGCAGGACGGTTCCGGCGAGAGTGACGGCAACCCTGACGAAGTCCGCATCGACCGATACACAGCTCTGGAGTCCGCTCAGCAGATTGTGGCGTCATCACTTTTGGGTTTGACGTTTCAATGCGCGAAATGTCACGACCACAAGTTTGAACCGTTGACTCAGGCCGATTTTTATCGGTTTCAGTCCGTGTTCTTCCCGGCCTACAACCCGGCGAATTGGATCAAGCCCAACGAACGATTTACTCATGCCAGTCTGCCTGGCGTGTACGAGAAATGGGAAACACAGATCAGGGATTCCAGGACCCGACTGACGACTCTGCAGTGTGAGTTTCGAGAATGGGCAAAGTTGAATCGTCCGGCAGAAACAGTTCGCTTTGCGGATGACTTCACGAGTCCGGAACTGCTGAGCGATCAATGGACCAGCACGATTCCCGGCGATGACAGTCCGGCCGGTGTCTCGAAAGTGACATTGCTGACGAGTGAAGATGTTCAGTCCGGGGAATTGCCTGCTGCGTTGGCCGCGGAAGGGCGACTGAAAATCATCGAAGGCGGAATCGCCGGTGACAAGTGGCTGTCAACTCGACAGTCATTTGACTGGACTCCGGATTCCGAAGGCCATTGGATCCAGGTCAGTTTTGCGCTGGTCGATACCAAAGTACGCGCCGACGAACGGCCCGCCGCGCGAATCGCTTACGGAATCGCGCTGCATGATTTCAACAACAACAGCGAGATCGCCGGCGGCAACATTCTGATCGATGGCAATCCGGACGGAGGAGCTGCCATACATCTTGATTATCCGGGGCCGTCGTCGACTTCTGCCGGCAAAATCGGATCCGAGGCGTATGTCAGCGGCCGGACGTTCGGAGTTCGCATTACACATCTGCCGGAAAGCAGATTCCGACTGCAACATCTTGTAGATGGGCTGCCGGAGGGAATTCATATCGAACTGAACGAATCGGATCTGCCCGACGGGTGTTTCGGATTCGAATTCTGCTGCGGTCGCAGTTTTCAGGTGGATGATGTCGTCGTTGAAGCCTCGACTTTCCCTTCATCCGAGACTCAGAACGATTCGGCCATTCAGGCGTATCAGGCGGAACTGCTGCGGCGCCAGAGCGAAATCAAGGCGGTGTCAACCGTGTTGTCCGGACTTCAGGCGGAGGAACCCGGACGCATCTCCTGGATCACCGACGCGACGGCCGCAGCGCCCGATGTTTATCTTCTGGACCGCGGCGAGTATTCACTGCCGAAGCATACAGTGGAGCCGGCTCCGATTGCCGTGCTGAACGATCCGCAGAATCCGATGGAAGTCACGGCGCCGGTCGGCGGGTTTGCGTCCACTGGTCGGCGGCTGGCGTGGGCCAACTGGGTGACGCGGACGGATTCCAGGGCGTCCTCATTGATGGCCCGGGTTCAGGTCAACCGAGTCTGGCAGCACCACTTCGGCACCGGGATTGTCAGCACGTCCGAGAATCTCGGGATGAGCGGTTCTGAGCCGTCCAACCCGGCACTCCTGGACTGGCTCGCCAGCGAGTTCATTCGGTCCGGATGGAGCCTGAAGTCGCTGCATCGTGTGATCCTGCGCTCGGTAGTATTTCGGCAATCGAGCCTGGCCAGTGAGACCGGGCTGAGAATAGATCCGTACAACAGGCTGTGGTGGCGATATCCGATCCGACGACTGGACGCTGAGGCCATTCGCGACACTCAATTGGCCGTCAGCGGCGAACTGGATCTTACGCTGAATGGTCCGTATGTGCCGACAACGCGCAACGGTGCTGCCGAAGTGATTGTGCCGGAAGACCGACCGGGTGCCTTTCGCCGTTCGATTTATCTGCAGCAGCGGCGGAGTCAGGGATTGAGCATGTTAAGTGTGTTTGATGCTCCGACAATGGTCATCAATTGTTCGCGCCGGTCTGTGACCACCATGCCGCTGCAGTCATTGAGTCTGCTGAATTCGGACTTCGCCGTGAAACGCGCACAGAGTTTTGCACAACGCATTCAGCGTGAAGCTTCAGATTCCGCTGAGGCTCGCATTCGACTGGCATTTGTTCTGGCAACCGGTCATCAATGCAGCGTCGAAGAACTGACGGAGACGCTTCAGTTCATGCAGGAGCAGCAGCAGAATTACGTGGACGATCCGGTAAACGCTGAGCAGCGGGCGTCGTCAGATTTTTGCCAGCTGTTGCTGGCAAGTAATGCGTGTCTGTATGTCGAATAGAGTGTTCACTGTGTCGGCTCGCGCCGCGAATTGATTTTTGTCCCGCCACCGGGTTCACCCCGGTGGTTCAACGGCTTTTTGCGCTACTACGGAACTGTTCATGCACACATCTTCGAGTAGCGCAGAAGCCGCTGAACCACTGGGACGAGCCCAGTGGCGGTTGAATCACGGTCTCTCAGCGTACCATGAATCCACGCGCCGGATGTTTCTCGGTCAGCACGCCGGCCACGTTGGGCTGCTGGCCCTGGCCGCATTGCTGAATGATCAGAAACGCGGCATTGCATCTGAAACCGCTGCGGCATCCGGTCACGACGTTCTACCCCGCGCGAAGTCTGTGATCTGCCTGTTTCAAAACGGCGGGCCGAGTCACATGGATCTGTTCGATCCTAAGCCGGAGCTGACTCGCTGGCACGGCAAGCCGTACCCCGCTGGTGATCTGGAAACACACTTTGACAAACAAAAGGGCAACGTGCTGGGATCGCCGTATCGGTTTCGCCGCTGCGGTCAGTCGGGAATGGAACTCTGTGAATTGCTTCCGCACACGGCGTCGATTGCCGACGAGATCACTCTCGTGCGTTCCATGAAAACCGGTTCGGTCGATCACGAAGCAGCATTGCGAATGATTCATTCGGGACGACTATTTGCTGGAATGCCGTCCTGGGGATCCTGGGTCACCTACGCGCTTGGCAGCGAGAACCAGGATCTGCCGGCGTACGTTGTTCTTTCCGATCCCGGCGGTCTTCCAATCGATGGGGATAAGAACTGGAGTTCCGGCTGGCTGCCGGCTGTCTATCAGGGAACCGTCTTTCGCTCAGGTTCTTCGCCCGTGCTGAATTTGCAGCGTCCCGAGGGTGTATCCGCCGAGGCTCGACAGAACCAGTTGCGGTATCTTGAAAAGCTGAATCGTCGACAGGCGTCGCGGTTTCCGGAGAATACGGAACTGACAGCACGTATTGCGAATTTCGAAACGGCTGCACGCATGCAGACTTCGGTTCCGAAACTGCTGGATCTGTCGGACGAGACGGCTGAGACTCGCAGTCTGTACGGAATGGACAATCCTGCCATCGAAGAGTACGGAGCGCGCTGCCTGACAGCTCGCAAGCTGGTCGAACAAGGCGTGCGGTTTGTCGGCGTCTACATGAGCGGCCAGCCCTGGGATACTCACAGCAAGAACGCCGAGAGTCTGAAAGGTCTGTGTGCACGAACCGACCAGCCGTCGGCAGCGCTCGTGAAGGATCTGAAGCAGCGAGGTCTGCTGGATTCAACGATCGTGATCTGGACGGGCGAATTCGGACGCTTGCCGATCTCACAGGGACCCGATGGACGCGATCATAACCGTCATGCGTTTTCGCTCTGGCTGGCCGGTGGTGGTTTCAAACAGGGCTGCGTCTATGGAGCGACCGATCCGTTTGGCTACGCGTCCGTAGAAAACGTCGTCAACGTCCAGGACCTGCACGCAACTCTGCTGGCATCACTCGGACTCGATCACACGCGCCTGACCGTAGCATACGACGGCCGCGAAACCAGCTTGACCGATGCAGAAGTCACCCATGCGCGAGTTGTGACGGAATTGTTGCGGTGAACGCCGCGCAATTGTGAGAAATCTGAATGGGTGGATGCTGCCCAACAAAGCGAGCCGTCGACCCACTGAGCAACGCCGCGATGGATTCTCCGTGACGCACTTCTTTGCGCCCCTTCTCCCCCTGGCAGGGGGAGAAGGTGGCCGACAGGCCGGATGAGCGGCTGTGTTGGATTTCAAGTGGTTTGCTGGAGAATCAGTTTTTTCCAGGGTGTCATAGTTTTGATCATGGCGTTGAGCATCGTGAGGAGTTTTCTCATACATGCTG
>JANNGQ010000948.1:0-1923 GCA_031403975.1 Planctomycetota bacterium | reverse complement strand
GTCGGATTCGTCGTAGGGTAGGCTTCAGCCTGCCGACATCATCCCGGTGGCGGTGTGGTCGCTGAAAATCGATCGGGGTTCAGCTCCGCCACGATCGCGCGAATCGTATCGAACACGGCGCGCTGCCTCAACCAAAGCACCCTCGCCAAGGGGACCGTTGGTATTTTCGTGGGGCAGGCTTTCAGCCTGCCTCTTCCATTCAAAAACACATGCGTTCGCTCAAGTCCAGGCAGGCTGGGAGCCTGCCCCACAAAGAATCGCGACTAAACCGACAGTCCCCCAAATGGCGAGGAATTAAGCGTTTCAGACACTTTACGCCCCGGCGGAGCTTGCCTCCGTCGAGCTCGGATCATCACCAGCCAATGTTCGGAATTCGTGCCTGGCCACCATTGCGGCTTGTCCGCATGGAGCCGTGATTCCATTGGTCATCGCCCTACGGAGGCAAGCTCCGCAGTGACGAAAACGCATTCCTGACTTCTGGTCTGGTATTGATCATCGCTCGATGGGGACGAGCCCCATCGTGGCGGAAATTCGCTTAAATCCACGCCATTCGGGACAGGCCCGGTGGCGGGGCGCGACGTCGTTTGAGTAAGGATTGACTCGTCGCTCTGATTCCGTCGATTCCATTAGCGAAACTCAATCCGCTGCGGGCAGTACCGTTTCAGCTTTGAGGGATCGATTTCCACACCAAGTCCCGGCGTGGTCGGAATCTTCAGCAGGCCACTGCTGTCGATAGCGAACGATTCGGTAGTGAGATCATCGATGTAGGCGCACGGCGTCAGGTATTCAACGTAGCGTGCGACCGGCAGGAAGGCGGAGAGTTGCAAATCCGCGGCTAGTCCGATGGCAGTGTTCCAGCCGTGAGGCACGACCTGGACATTGTGATCCTGAGCAGTCCATGCGATACGCCGGAACTCGCTGATGCCGCCGTTCTTGGTGACGTCCGGCTGGATAATGTCTACGGCGTGACGTTCGAGCCAGGGTTGAAATGCCTGACGGCGAGTCAGCACTTCTCCTCCGGAAATCGGCACCGGTGACACACGAGTCAGCTCGACAAAGCCATTGATGTCATCCGGCGGCAAAGCTTCTTCAAACCAGACGATGTCATAGTCTGCCAGCATCAGTGCGGTGTTTCTGGCCCAGTTGGTTCCATGCGGCCAGAACTGTTCACTGCCGCCGGCGTCAACCATGAGTTCGATCTTGTCACCGACCGTATCGCGGGCGGTCTGCACCAGAAGTTCATCCAACGCCCGGTCGCGCCGTCCGAAGGGACGCCAGCCCATCTTGATCGCTTTGAATCCTCGATCGACGACGCTCTCCAGATTCCGGGCCAGTTCGTCGGGTTCATCGAACAGAATGGAACCGTAAGGCTTGATTCGATCCCGATGATTGCCGCCGAGCAGTCGTGACACAGGTTGACCGCAGGCTTTGCCCAGCAAATCCCAGAGTGCAATGTCGATGCCGCTGATGGAATGGGTCACAGATCCTCCGCGACCTTGCCAGAACGTCGATTGGTGCAGTGTTTCGGAGACTCGTTCCGGTTCGATTGCCGACTGACCCTTCAGCAACGGCCAGAACAGTTCGACGGCGCCTGTCACCAGTTTTCCAGAAGTGAAACAGCTGCCGTATCCGACGTGAGGCGAATCCGTCCGGACAATCACCAGAGTGTGCAGATTCTCCTGAGGCGCGTGACCCTGAGGCCAGCCTCCGTCAACAGTGGCTCCCGTCAGAGGGCAGACGTCGATTCCGGTAATGATCATGGCGCGGTTCCGTGGCTCAGGCGTCTCGCCTGAGAATCTCATGGCCAACGGCAGCAGAAAAGTAACCCGAAGCGTCAGCGAGGCGAATCACAACGCCACTGCCCCTCGCTGACGCATCGCGTTACAACCGCACAGAATAAACAAAAGCGGCTGGTCCTGGCAG
>JANNGQ010000947.1:0-13803 GCA_031403975.1 Planctomycetota bacterium | reverse complement strand
TAAGCATTCCGCTGATGGTTGTACAACATCTTGAAATGGCATAAGACAAATGCAGGAATCAACTTGCGGAGAAAGTCATGGCAGAAAATGCTGCATCATCGCCGAGTATCGCAGCGGCAGAATTTGCCGTTGCAAAGGCTCAACACGTTTTCGGACCATTCAATCGAGAGCTTTATTCGTTTCCTGTAGTTCGCTTCTGTCATACCAATTCCGGGAACGGCAATCGCGTGCAACAGGCAAGGTTTCAGCAATTCGGCGATTCGAGCCCATTGTTTCCCTCGGCTTGACAGGAAATGGTGGGGTGAAGCGAGTGAACCGGTTGATCATCATGGCCGGCAGTTTGCGGGCGGCTTGCCTGTGTCACAATCAAATCTGACGAGGCCGACAGAAATACCAGCGTTCGGCCAGGGCTGCATGCGCATACTTGGCGCAGGCCGAGTGGTCGTTCCGACGTGTTTCGTGGTTATCCTGGGATTAAAGTGTCACTGATGCCAAAGTTCTATGGTGTGATTCCGCCGGTCGTAACACCCATGATCAATCCGGATCAGCTGGATGTGGCCGCTGTCGACGTGATTGTGGACCACCTTATCATTGGCGGCGTGTCTGGTCTGTTCGTGTTGGGAACGACTGGTGAAGGTCCATCACTGACTTATCAGATGCGCTATGAAATGGTGGAACGGGCCTGCGAACGGGCGGGAGGTCGGATTCCGGTGCTGGTCGGAGTCACCGACACGAGTCTGGCAGAATCAGTGGCTCTGGCCGAGCATGCTTCGGCATGTGGTGCGTCGGCGATTGTTGCTGCGGCTCCCTTTTATTTTGAGGTTTCTCAGACGGCTCTCGGAGCCTGGTTCAGACGACTCGCAGATACTTCACCGCTGCCGCTGATGCTTTATAACATGCCGTCCTGCGTGGGCGTGAATCTGGATCTTGAGACCGTCGCGACGCTGGCGGATCATCAGAACATCGCCGGCATGAAGGACAGCGGCGGAGACTTCTCGTACTTTCAGCAATTGTGCCATCAGTATCGGGATCGGGATGACTTCGTCGTGTTCATGGGACCTGAAGAGCTGCTGGCTGAGGCGGTTGCGGCGGGTGCCGCGGGTGGTGTCTGCGGCGGAGCCAACTTGTTGCCTCAGGTTTACAGCCGCCTGTATCGGGCCGCCGTGGCCAACGATGATGCGGCAATCCGCCACTGGAAACAGATCATCGAAGATATGTTTGCGTCCGTTTACCGCGACGACGAAGGCCGGATGAAACTGATTCCGGGACTGAAACTCGCGATGGAAGAGTGCGGTCTCTGCCATTGCGTGACGGCACCGCCGCTCTCGGCGGTCACGCCCCTTCATGCTCAGCGAATCCGTTCGGCCTTACCGAGACTGCTTGCGGGCTGTGAATATTCGTCGGTCGGTATGCATTCAGGCGTCGCTCAATAATAAGATACCGGTGGAGAAGCCCGGCTTCTTGAAAAAGCCGGGCTTCTGAATGCCGGACAGTAAATCTCAGACGCAGCAACGCCGGATCGCCAGCGAGAGTTCCGAATCGTCTGATGGCTGGACGCTTCTCAAATCCAGCAGCACACAGTTTTCCGACGTCCGGCCCCAGACAGCCAGGGTACCACACCGAAGCTGTCTGGCTGACTGCTCCGCATTGCTGTCCCTGAATTGCAGCTTCAGCGCGACGGAAGGAATCGGCTGCCCGGCGCAGGAACCGCCGCCGACTTCTGCAGCGGACTCCACGATATCGACGGTCAGATTCGTCAGCCCGCCGAGCGCGGTCGCGATCGCGGCGGCTCTTGATCGCAGTTCGTCAAGCGTTGCGGAAATCATCCGGAACAGCGGCAGTGCGTCCGCAACGTCGGATTTCGAATGGATACGCAGCGTCGCATGCAAAGCCGCAAGACTGAGTTTGTCGATCCGCAGGCATCGTGCCAGCGGATGGCGGCGCAGTGTTTCGATGAGTGGAATACGCCCGAGAATGATCCCGGCCTGAGGTCCTCCGAGCAGTTTGTCGCCGCTTCCCAGCACTAGGTCCGCTCCTGAAGAAAGACTGCTGCGGAAGTCCGGCTCACCGAACGGCTGCAACAGCTGGTGCGGAAATAATTGCCCGCTGCCGATGTCGTCGAACAGCAGGAGACCGCGGTCGTGCGCCAAAACTGCAAGCTGATCGGTCGATGGTTCAGAAGTGAATCCGACGATTCTGTAGTTCGAGGCGTGAACTCGCAGGATTGCGACCGTGCCGTCGCCGATGGCATGTTCGTAGTCGCTTAAATAAGTCCGATTGGTCGTCCCGACTTCTTTCAGAGTAACACCTGCGGCGGCGAAGATTTCCGGCAGGCGAAACGAACCACCGATTTCGACAAGCTGGCCTCGTGAAATAATCACCTCACGACCTCGACAAAGCGCCTGTAATACGAGCAGCGTGGCTCCGGCGTTGTTGCTGACGACCAGACTGTCATCCGCACCGGTCAAAGCCCGCAGCAGACCAGCCACCTGGAATCCTCGATGGCTGCGATCACCGGAAACCGGATCAGCTTCCAGCTGACACGCACCCGCCGCATCCGCGACAGCTCTGCGTGCGGCCTCTGCCAGCGGCGCGCGACCGAGCCCGGTGTGAAGCAGGACACCGGTTGCATTGATCACTCTCCGTGGTGACATGCGCTGCTCAGCGTCCAGGGATGCAGCGAACAGTACAGCGATCTGTGATTCCGCATCGCTCTTTGACTGAATGCAGCCGGTCGTCAGCAGCGAACGTGTCTGCGCAATCGCAGCATCCAGGGCCGATCGCGCCAGCATTGCTCCGTGCGCTTCCATTAACGCCTGCACATCGGCTCGCGCGAGCAATTGCGTGACGGACGGTAAGAGTTGGCGAAAATCATCGTGCACGAGTGAATGCTGCCTTCATTGGCCCGGATTCCCGCTGACAGAGCAACGGTGCATCAGGAGAGCGCCTACGAAGATACTCAGTTGCCTCGGGATTCATGCTGGTGGTTTCCTCAAAAGTGATTGACAGCATCCGTGTCGTCGAGGCAATCCGGCTTTTCGTCAAATCCGGAACATTCGACGCCCCTCTGCCTTGTTGCCGCAGATTGACGTGCGTAAGCTGCCCCGCCGATTGTGGGATTCATGCCCATAATGATCTTTGAAAACTTGTTGAAAGTGGGTTTACTGCCCGATAGGCTATGTGAATGGCGCGTCGAGCTGTCAATCAACGGACGAACGGAACTTCGCGGATGTTGGTCGCTGAAGCCGTGAGACTTCAGTCGGAAACTCTCACCAGTTCCGCCGCAGTCATCTCCGAGTCGGTCCCGCAACTTGAAATGAAGACTGAAACCGATTTATCGGACTGACCATGTTTGTGATGGGTGAATACCGGCGAACGATCGATGATCGCTTTCGCCTGATGCTTCCCGCGGAACTGGCCTCAGCGATAGACGACGACAACGGCGATGTGATCGTTGCAAAAGAGCGAGCCGGGTGTCTGAGTCTCTGGAAGCAGGCGGAATGGCAGCAGAGGCTCGACAGCGGTATTGCCCTGCTGAAGCAGAAGATCGACTCCGGACGCATGGAACAGCGTTGGGGTGATGTGCAGCGGTTGGGCCGATTGTTGTCGACTCGTCATCAGACAGTGCGACTCGCCAATCGTTCGCGACTCCTGATTCCTGAAGGCTTTCGCACATTCCTTGGCGTCGATGCCGGGAAAGAAGCGATCGTGGTTGGTGCCGTGATTTGTGTCGAGATCTGGAATCCGGACGCATGGAACAGTGTGCTGCGAGATGAGATGCCGGACTTCGGTGAGCTGTTTAAGCAGCTGACGCAATGACCGATGACCAATGACCGACCAGCGATTGATAGGGCATTGAGGTTTGGACATTGGGACTTACTGTTCTCCCCACTTTCAATTTCCGGAAGCAGACGGATCGAAGAAGAGAAGAGCACAGCTCACTCACTTAAAGCCTTCCCGTACAGGTCGCTTGCTCACTCAACACGACACGCGGCTGGCACGAGAGGTCCTCCATGGATGGTCTCGCGGCAGGGAGGCCGCTCTTCTCTCTTCGATCCGGTTTTACTCCGCTACAGATTTCCCGACAGCAGATGTTCCAGGACGGTACGGTTCGCGGCGGGGAAATCCAGCGTTGCAAGCTCATCCAGCGTGACCCAGCGAAACGGCGCGACAGGACTGGCGTTTGCCGGCATATCGGGCCCTAGTCCGCATTTCCAGAAATGCAGTTCGACGTCTCCATGGGCGTAGGAATGCGACACAGTCGCGAGCTGCTCATGAGGGATGACGACCAGTCCGGTTTCTTCGCGGCATTCCCGCACGGCGCAGGAACGCGGTGCTTCATCGGATTCACATTTGCCGCCCGGGAATTCATCCATGCCGGCCAGCGGAGCATCTGCGGAACGGCGACCGACGAGAAAACACCCGGCGGATTCCACCACGGCGATGCCGATGCGGGTTGGACAATTCATGAGTCACGGTTGTTGTGTAAGAAACCGGCAGGCGTTCTTCAGCAGCGTCCGAAACGCCGGCTGTTCGAAGTCGCCGACATGGCCGAGCGAAGTGTAGAATGTCGTGCCGCCGTCCGCACGTCTGTTCAGCCATGCAATCGGTTCGCCGGGAGTATCCGGGATCGTTCCGATCAGCAGTGCTGTTGCGGATGGCTGCAGCGGGCTGACTTTGTAGAGCGAGCCTTTGCCCTTGAGGATGGATGGGTCGCTGAGCAGAAGCTCCAGTTCAGGCATCGTGAGTTTCGGCAGCGTAACCGTCGTTTCCGGACCTTCCCCGTAATGATTTGTGTAACTGCCTCCGATGACGTCCCGGTCAAACTCCGGCCAGTCCGCTCTCCCTTCCGGTACCTCCGCATTCCTCAGACAGAACGCATGACTGGCGGTGCGGATGCCAACCACCGGTTTGCCGGAGGCGACGAAATCCTTCACGATTGTCAGCTGTTCTGGTGTCAGAGTCCGGCGGCGGATGCTGATCAGCGCCAGGTCCGCAGACTTCAGTACTTCCAGCCCGGGCAGCACGCTTCCATCCTGTGCGTCGCCATAAACGAGACTCACTTTGAATTCCTTGCCCAGCTCTTCGCGAGCGAATGCTGTCAGTGAGACTTCGGTTTTGTATTCAGGCTCGGACGTCAGAATCGCGATGTGTCTGCGAGTATCGTCCTTGAACCGAAACGCGTCACCTCCCGTCAGATCAGCGCTGGTGATTGTCGGGCACCAGAATTGTTCGATGTGCTCCGCGATCAAGTCGTTGCCAGTGAAGTGTGATACGAACGGAGCCATCGCCGGATTGTACATCGTGTCTGACATGTCGCGCATGAGTACGACGTTTTGCCCCTGTCGCACCATCTGCCGGATGGAGAACGGCCGTCCCAGCACGCAGATATTCGTGTGGACGCCCATCACGATCACGTTGCGGATGCCGCGCTGTTTCATCAGATAGAATGCTTCAGCACTGTCCGTGATGGCGTCGAGTTCGGCGATTTCGATGGCCGGATGCTGGCGGCTCCAGGCTCGATAATTCTTTACTGGCGGATCACAGTCACAGCCGCCGTCTGAGTCATCGATCGGCAGCTTCTCGCCTTCGCGAGTCGGATCCAGTCGGACCCAGCGTTCGAGAGGAATCTCGGTCTTCACGACTGGCGCGGCCTGGGCCAGTTTTCGCTGGGGAAAGTCCTTGTAGAAGTCCATCGTGTCGCTGGGGCAGTGAATGATGAACATGCCCTTCGCACGAGCGGCCTTGATGACCTCGTTCATCTTCGAAGCCATTTCGCCGACCCGCGCGGCTGACTGTTTGCACCAGTGATCGTCCCACATGTCGCAGACAACGATGCAGGTCTCGGACGGAGTCCACTCGACTGGCTTTGTGATGGAGTGCCAGCGCCCGCAGTCCGGCTCCACTTCGACGCGAGTTCGAGTGTGAAGAGTCATGGGCTCGTCAGCAAATGCATAGCCGCCGGCCTCAAGTAAACACGCCGCAATCGTTGCCACAATCGCAATCGCGCTGCGTTTCGGGACAGTCGTTGGAGACGTCATCTGTTTCTCCCGTATTCCGTCGGCTGGGATTCGTTCTCTATTAAGTTGGCTCGCAGCATTTCACTCCACGTTCTGCCGTGCGCAGACATCCCGCCGGCGGAGCGGCGGGCCCGCAGTAGAGGAATCAGAGCCTTGAAGCGAACCACAATTATGGCTGTCCGCTTCCCAATGGTGCAAGAATTCTCGAAGCGTGATTGCGGTTGTGGTGGATTGTGTTGTTGGCAGAAACCGCGTCGGAAGGAAACTCAATCGTCGCCGGCTTTCCGGTCTGAGGATTCGGTTCGTACAACGGTGCTCCGGTACTGGCAACGGTGACTCGGATGCGGTGGCCTTTGTTGAAGAACTGACTGATCCAGCCGACGTCGAATGAGACTTTAACGACCTCGCCGGGCGTCATAAGGGCTTCGTGATCAAAGCCTTCCCGGTAGCGAAGGCGCTGAGGATAGTCGACGATCAGGATAGAACGACCGTCGGGATAAACATCACTGACGCGGACCAGAACGTCTGTGTCCGGAGCCGTCGATGACAGATACAATTCCGCACGAATCCGACCTGTCCATTCGACAGGAGCCTCCAGCAATTCGGACGTAAATGTACGCACTTCCGCCTGTGACTCGAAAGACCGGCTGTCGGTCGCGCCGGGGAAACTCGTGCCCGGGATTTCCATCGGGTGCAGCGGGTCACTGAGGTAGCCGGTTGAACCGGTATCTGCGGTCGGTGCTGTTGCTGACAGGTGACCGTCTGCCGCAAGGTACATTGGGGTCATCTTCGCCGACGGAGGAAAATCCTCCGCAGTTCTCCAGACGTTGCCGGGAGCGTTCTCTTCGCCGGCAGCTCCCATGACGTAGTAACGAACGGCCGGTTCCTTTTCGACACCGGTGTCTTTGCCTTTCAGCCAGTAATCGAACCAGCGAATCATATGGTCATGTTCCGGCCACACAGCGTTGTCCGGGTAAACCACATCACCGACTTTGCTGCCTTTGTTGAGTCGACCGTGCAACCATGGGCCAATGAGCAACTGTTGCCTGTCACGCGAGTTGTCTCCGCCGAGTTTCTGGCGTCCCTGAAAGCTGGCTATGGAGCCCTGATTCATGAAGTCATACCAGCTGCCGATCGTAAAGCACGGCACGTTCATCCTGTCGAAATACAGCGAACAGTCTTCATCGCGCCAGTAGTCATCGTAATGGGGATGCCTGAACCATTCTTCCAGCAGTCGATCATTGTCAGCCGGGTCATGAGCGACCTGAGACAGTGATTTGAACCTCTGCGGGCGAGTCGTCCCGCCGATGCGGTAGCCTTCATGAAACAGGCTCAGCCCCGTGTCAACCATGTATTGTGCGGTCAGATGCGGCGGTTGAGTGATCGCGAGAAAGTTCTGAGCGTATCCGGCCTGAGAACTTCCGAACGTGCCGACCTTACCAGTGCTCCAGGGCTGAGTCCCCAGCCATTCGCAGGCATCGAATCCATCCTTGAGTTCGCCCCAGCCAAGTGCCCGATAACCAACCCAGGTTCCTTCGGACTGATAAGCGCCGCGATAATTGACCATCGCGACAACGTAGCCAGCCTCGGCAAGTTTCGCCGCCGTTTTCCGAGTCCCCTCTCCGCGGATGTCGGCGTATCGCTGTTCAAACAATACCGGCCACGGGCCCTGCCCTTCCGGGAAATACACATACGCCGAAAGGTGCTTCCCGTCGCGCATGGGAATCATTTGATGTTGTTCGGTCACCGTACCGAGATCGACGTCCTGATATGCCGCGGCGTTCAGATGGTGACAAAGGACGTTCAGGATCAGCAGCAGCAGTATGGATCGCATCATGATTCTCCTTTGCTCTTACTGTAGCCGTCTCGCTCCGCCGAGACGAGCCTTTGGGGCACCGCGCGGCAGGCGAGCAAAGTGATCACTGTTCTTCGTTCGCGGCAAGGCGGGATGGTTTTGGTTCGTGAGGTTGTTTTCGAGTGTGCCAGCCTGTGGGCTCATCACGCGGAGCGTGATGGCTACTTTTTAATCGGCACCAGCCTGAACCCGTTTCTTTGCTCGTTCGTGCAGCTCCACGGGGACGAATTTCAAGAGCCGATCGACGATGGTATCCGGCGTCACTCCCTGACTGGCGGCGGCGAAGGTGGTCATGATACGGTGACGAAGGACAGGCTTCGCGACCGCTCGAATGTCCTCTGTTGTGACGTGAAAACGTCCCTGCAGCAAAGCGTGGGCTCGAGCACCGAGGATCAGGTACTGGCCGGCTCGCGGACCCGCGCCCCAGGTGATCAGTTCTTTGATGAATGGCGGAGCTTCGGGTTCACCCGGTCGGGTCGCCCGGACAAGATCGCGGGCATAGACGAAGTTGTATTCGGCACAGGGGACCCGCCGCACAACTTCCTGAAGAGCCTGAATCTGGCGGCCGGTGAGGACGGGATTCAGCTGCGGTTTGTCCATGCCGGTGGTCTGTTTCAGGATGCGGAGTTCTTCTGCGGCGGTCGGATAGCTGACGACCACATTGAACATGAAACGGTCGAGTTGCGCCTCGGGAAGCGGGTACGTGCCTTCCTGCTCGATCGGGTTCTGAGTCGCCAGTGTGAAGAAGGGGTCCGGCAATTCGTAGGTGTTCGAACCCACCGTGATCTGGCGTTCCTGCATGGCTTCCAGCAAAGCCGCCTGTGTCTTTGGCGGAGTGCGGTTGATTTCATCGGCGAGCAGCACATTCGTGAACAACGGTCCCTGGATGAACTGGAAGACTCGTCGACCTGTTTCCGGATCATCCTGCAGAATGTCGGTGCCGGTCATATCTGACGGCATCAGGTCAGGAGTAAACTGAATCCGGCGGAACGACAGCTGCAGAATTCCGGCGATGGTGCTGCAGAGCAGAGTCTTGGCCAGTCCGGGAACTCCGACAAGCAGACAATGGCCTCTGGAGAACATTGCGATCAGCAGCTGATCGACGACTTCATCCTGCCCGATGATGACCTTGCCGATTTCCTGCCGCATTCTCTGGTAGGCCGTTGTCAGACCTCGAATCGCCTGTTCTTCCAGGGCGGTTGGTGCAACTATGGAACGATCGCTGGTACTCTGTGAATCGGTGTCGGCCATGGTTGAGTTGTGTGCCGGGGGTTGTGGCAAGGGCTGACCTCGTTTAACGGCAAGCCGCAGGCGCCAGTGTTTCGCGGGTCAGCCGTTGCCTGTCCCGGCGCGCCGGGATGAAACGATTCAATCAGCGCGGATTACCAGACACGGATTGAAACGGCTGACGGACGGAATTGCGAGCGGAGGACAGCATGAGTGATGTCAAATACCTGATCTTCGATATCGAAACCGTCGGCGACGGCGATCTGATTCAGCGCGTCCGCTTTCCCGATGAAGAAATGACTCCGAGGGAAGCGATCGACCGCTATCGCAGGCAATTGCTGGAAGAGTCCGGCAAGGACGTACTGCCTTCGACGTTTGTGCTGCCGGTGTCTGTCGCGATTGCAAAAGTCGCGGCGGATTTTCGACTGCTGGAGATTCTGGTACTGGACGCTCCCGAGTTCCGGCCTCAGGAAATCGTCAAGCGGTTCTGGCAGGGATGGCAGCACTATGGCCGACCGACACTGGTGACGTTTAACGGGCGCGGCTACGACGTACCAGTGCTTGAGCTGGCCGCGTTCCGATTCGGACTGAGTGTGCCTGCATGGTTCAATGTCGATTCCAAGTCGTACGAACAGTCCCGTAACCGTTACAACATTGATGCTCATCTGGATCTTCAGGATCTGCTCACAAATTTTGGTGCGTATCGCATGAGCGGCGGGCTCAACCTGCTGGCCAATCTGATCCTTAAGCCCGGCAAGTCGGGCATCGACGGATCACAGGTTCAGGAACTGTACTTCGACGGACACGCCGACCAGATCAACGACTACTGCCGCTGCGATGTGCTGGATACCTACTTCGTGTTCCTGCGAAGCCGAGTCCTTCTGGGGCGGCTGACACTTCAGGAAGAAGCAGCACTTACGGACGTCGCCCGCCAAATGCTCACCGAACAGGCGGAGGAACAGGCAGCGTACCGGCATTACCTGACCGTCTGGGATCAGCGGCTGTCACGAAAGATGGACAGCCTGACAGCGATCAGCGGCGGGAAGGAAAACCCGAGCGCGGTTCCAGCCGACATCGGAGAGCAGCATGCTGGCCGCGAATAGTGATCCGAGAGGCCACTTCTTAATGCCGATGTCAGGCACTTCAAACTTCAATCGACGATACAATCTCAGGACCAGACAATGCTGCCGACTCGTCCGCTGGGAAAAACCGGACTGGATCTCACCACGTTGTCCTTCGGAGCATCGTCGCTCGGGGCGGAGTTTCGCAGCGTCGACGTCACTGACGCCTTCCGAAGTGTGCATGTCGCAATCGACTGCGGGATGAACTTCATCGACACGTCGCCGTACTACGGCCGCGGGATGAGTGAAGTGCTGCTCGGGCAGGTGCTGCCGGAGATTCCTCGCGACAAGTATCTGCTGGGAACAAAGCTTGGCCGATACGCACCGCGGCATTTTGACTTCAGCGCAAAGCGAGTCATTGAGAGCATCGACGTGTCGCTGGAACGCCTGCGAGTCGACCATCTGGACATCGTGCTGTGTCATGATCTGGAGTACGTTGATATGACCCAGATCGTGGAAGAGACGCTGCCGGCGCTGCGGCGACAGGTGGAGAAAGGAAAAGTGCGATTCATCGGAGTCAGCGGTTATCCGATGAAGATGTTCAGGTATGTGCTGGCAAACTCCGACGTGGATGTCATCCTGACTTACAACCACTACACCCTGCAGAATGATATGGCTCTCGAACTTGTGCCGTTGTGCAGGGCTAAGGGCGTGGGTCTGATGAACGCAGCTCCGTTTTCGGCACGGCTGCTGTCGAATTCCCCGCTGCCGGTCTGGCACAAGGCGACTCCCGAAGTTCGCCGCGTCGCAAAATCCGCGGCCGATCATTGCGCCGCGCGCGGTTCCGACATCGCGAAACTCGCACTTCAGTTTTCGATCGCCAATCCGGACTTCACGACCTGCGTCACGGGCTCCGCCAACCCTTCCAGAATCCGCGAATGGGCCGGATGGGCCGCGGAACCGATTGATACTCAGCTTCTGCGGGAAGTCCTGCAGATCCTGAAACCGATCCACAACTGGTTCTACATCGAGGGTCGTCCGGAGAACAACGACTCATCGAATCGGAATGAAGTTGCGAAGAAAGGTATGGCTTTGCCGGAGTGAAGCCACACGGTCCGCAAAGCTGCCTTCAAACGCCCGATCCTCCACTTCAACACACACGGGGCCGTGATAACCGCAGTCCGTCAGTGTCGAGAAAAACTGTCCCCAGTTGATGTCGCCCATGCCCGGAAGTTTGGGAGTATGCCAAAGGTTCGGGTGAGCCATGATGCCGACCTGATCGAGCCGTTGACGATCCACGCGCACATCCTTCGCGTGAATGTGAAACAGCTTTTCCCGAAAATCCCGCATCGGAGCCAGATAATCCATGTGCTGCCAGATTATGTGCGACGGGTCGTAATTCAATCCGAAACTGTCCGACGGGATGTCGCTGAACATCCTCGTCCAGATCGCCGGTGAAGTGGCAAGATTTTTTCCTCCCGGCCATTCGTCCGCGCCGAACAGCATCGGACAGTTCTCGATGCCGATCCGGATGCCGCGATGCTCGGCCAGCTGGATCAGCGGTCTCCAGGTGCTCAGAAAACGAGCCCAGTTGCTGTCGACTGACTGCGTCCAGTCACGCCCGATGAACGAGTTCACTCGTTCGACACCCAGCCGGTACGCAGCTTCAATCACGACATGAAGATGGGCCACTGCAGCGTCTGCTTCGGACTGGTTCGGGCTGAGCGGGTTTGGATAATAGCCCAGCCCGCTGATCCGGACTCCCGTCTGATCGGTCTGACGCCGAATTTCCGAAACAAGATGCTCTGTCAGATGTCCGACATCGATATGGCTGACTCCGGCGTAGCGGCGTTCTGCTTTGCCGGACGGCCAGCAGCAGACTTCCACGCAGTCAAACCCGAGCTCTTTGGCCGTGTTGAACACCGCCTCGAAACTCAAATCCGGAAGAATTGCACTGACGAAGCCAAGCTGCATGAGTACCCACCCTTGATTGATGTGACGATAGACGGTTCACTGAAAAGTAGCTTGTATCCGATGCGTCCGGAAAGCAAATCGCGTGGATAGACCATGGAAAAACACCGAACCATACAGAAAAGATCGCAGGACGAGTTTCCCGCCGCTCCTCAATGTCATTCCGCAGTGGATCCGGTGATGTCAGGACCGAAGTCGGCAACGCCGTGAAGGATCCTTGTAGCCGGATTCGTAAGAATTCGGGGGTGACCCGCTGATTCCGAAGTCTCACGACTCCGGCTACGAACACATTCCCGCATCTTTGATTGCGGAAAATCCTTCAGGGCGTTGCGGAGTCGGGCGGCAGAGTCGACTCCGTCGGCTCGCACATCCAGCAGGAGTCATGCGGAATCATGCCGATGTGAGGATAGTACGACCGGGCTTTCGGAGCGGAGATCAGGATCAGCCGCGTCGTCAGACCGGCCGCCGCATGCGTCCGCTCGATCAGCTCACGACCGATACCCCGCTTCTGAAACGATGCGTCAACGGCCAGGTCGGAGAGATAAGTGCAGTAGACAAAGTCCGTGATGGCACGACTGACTCCGACGAGCATATCACCTTCCCGGGCCGTGAGGATCACATCAGCGTTCCGCAGCATCTGCTCGATGCGGGCACGGTCATTCACCGGACGGCGTTCCGCCAGCGTGGATCGGCGAAGGACGGCGATGAATTCGTCCGCGGCAAGATCCTGTTCCAGGCTGTAACGAATCGACATACTCGAACTCAAGAAACGAAACTGGCGCAAGCCTGATCAACTCCATTCCGGCTTCGGACGGTCATGTACGGTTCGCGGAGTTTCCACCTGCAGTTCAGTCACTTCATCCAGCAGCTGTCGGACGCGCGATCGGTCCGTCGCGATCTCAAACCTCAGCCGGAACGAAACAGACGCTCCGGAGCCCGTCGAAATGACTCTCCCGCCATTACGCTCGGTCATGCGCGGATTAGGAAAACTGCTGCCCGGTTCCAGACCGGTGACATAGCCGTCCGCTGCTGCCTGCGTGTTTTTCCAGAGGATGAACCACGGCAGTGTTGATGTCTCGAATCTGACGCAGAACGCATGCTGCAACTCCGCATCTGTCAGCACGGCGACTCCCCGTCCGGACTTGTCTGTTGCGGCATGCGTGTAGTACACCTGTTCCGCGTAGCCCGGCGTCGGCCCCTGATACAGGTTCCACATGCTGATCCCTTCCGCCGCCCGTTCATTTCGCGGCGCGACTTCCGTGGAGGCCGTATGCAGCACAGAGCCTTCTCCCAGAAACGGTTCGCCGATGTTGCAGTGATACAGCATCTCGACCTCTGCCGGCTGACTGCCGAGGTTCGTAACGGTATCGATGATCTCGAACGCGGCAGAGTCACATCGCAGTCTGAGCGTGGATTCCAACCGTAGCCGTCCGCCGAAGAGACAGCCTTCGTCGACGATGCCCGTGACGCTGATCTGGTCCGCATCACTATCAGAGAACACCCGGTGAGCCGGTATGTTGGCGATGCGTCCGTGCAGCGGAAGAAACTGCTCAGAAATCACGCTGCCGGTGTTGTCCCGGATGACATCGTTGCCGGGTGCTCCGTGCCAGCCCAGTCCGCAGCGGCAGATCAGTTCATTGAATCCGTCCAGCCAGCCGATGCCGCCTCG
>JANNGQ010000946.1:0-2482 GCA_031403975.1 Planctomycetota bacterium | reverse complement strand
GGAGTGTGACGGTGACTGCCGGAAACGGAACCGTGGCACTCGCGAATCTGCCGCCGGCATCGGTGCCCTACAACGGACGACTGCTGTACCGATCACAGGACAATGGGGCCGGCCCCTACAACCTGGTCGCTGTCCTGAATGCGTCATCGACGACCTTTGTCGATGATGGGACGACGCTGACCGGAATTCTGAACGAGACTCTGGTGGGGCGTAACCGGGCTCGACTGGATGCCAGCCTGGTCATTGATCCGGACATGATCATAAAACTGGAGTCCTCGCGTATCGAAGTGGGTATGAGCGCTCAGTTGATTGCCGAGGGTTCGGCCGGCCGCGAGATCATTTTTACGTCACGTCTGGATGACCGGTTTGGTGCTGGCGGAACGTTCGATACGAACAACGATGATCTGTTGTCGACCGAAGCCAGTCCCAGTCGCCAGAATCGGATCGGGCTCTGGGGCGGCATCTATCTGGCTCCGGCGTCAAGCGGCAGTATCGATCAGTCGCTGATTACATTCGCCGGAGAAATAATTCCGACGGATGGAGATTTTGCCGGCTTTAACGCGATTGAAGCGCATCAGGCAAAACTTCGGGTGACCAACAGTGTGCTGGAAGAAAACCGGGATGGCACCGGCGGTTCCGCGCCAGCCTCCCGATTCGGCAGAACTGCGAACAGCGCCGGGACAATCTTCGCCCGCGGATCTCAGCCCGTCATCCTGAATAACATCTTCCGGGACAATAATGGCCCGGTGCTGACTATCAATGTGAACGCATTAACGACGGCCTATGTGGACGATTACGGCCGGTCCACCGGACCGCTCGATAAATTCAGCGGGTTTGAATTCAATCAGGGACCGCTGGTCGCGGATAACCTTCTCGGGCGAAACGCCATCAATGGTCTGGTCGTCCGCGGCGAAGTCGTCACAACTCAGAGTGTATGGGACGACACGGATATCGTTCATGTCGTGCTGAATGAGGTCCTGATTCCGAATTTCCATACATACGGCGGAGTTCGGCTCAACAGCGATCCTGATGCCAGCCTCGTCGTCAAACTTCAGGGAGCAACAGCCGGCTTTACTGCCGGAGGAAAACCACTGGATATCGACGACCGCATCGGCGGCACACTGCAGATCGTGGGACAGCCCTTCTTTCCGGTCATTCTGACATCGCTCCGTGACGACAGTCTTGGCTCCGGATTTGGTCTGGATGGGCTGCCATTGAAGGACACCAATGCGAACGGCCTGAGCACAGGGGCTCCTGGAGACTGGCGCAGTGTCCGGATCAGTCAGTACGCGAACGATCGAAATGTCGAGATCTACAACGAAAATGAAACGACCAGTGTACCCGCCCCGGGAACTAACTCGACCGCTTCCAAAGCAGAATTCCTGGGTGCACTGGGCAAGCTCGATCTGCGGACGACAAATGCCGATTTCACACATACGATTCAGAACAGCAGCGATGAAAACCTGCGACTTGGTTTTGAAGTCAATGGTTACATCAACAGTCCGGGGGATGTGGACGTTTACAGCTTCTCCGGCACGGCCGGTGCTGAAGTCTGGATCGACATCGATCGAACGAATCATGCGCTGGATTCCGTGGTGGAACTCATCACCGCGGCCGGCACGATCATCGCCCTGTCTGACGATTCCCACAGGGAACAGATCGGCGCCTATTCCGTTTTTCAGTCGAACCCTCTGACAAAACTCAATCCGCTCGATAAGTCGCAGTACCTCAGCGACGATCTGTACGGCACAAATCAGAAGGATGCCGGTTTCCGGATCATCCTTCCGGGAGTCGTGGGAACAACGGGCACTTATCAGGTCCGCGTCCGCTCCAGCAATATCGACTCGTTGGATCCTGCGGCGAATCGTGCGGACCTTTCCAATGTGAGCAAGGTTTTCAACGGCATCACTGAAGGATCCTATCAACTGCAGATTCGGCTTCAGGAAACGGACGAGATCCCGGGCTCTACGGTCCGCTTCTCGAATATCCGGTTCGCCACAAATGGTGTCGAGCTGTTCGGTCAGCCGGCCCATTCACCGCTCGCGGGTGAATACGGCGAGTCCACGACCGGAGCGAATAACACAGCCGGAGGTGCTGAGAACGTAGGGAATATTCTGAATACTGACCGAGCGGCCGTGGCGGTGGCGGGCAGGATTTCGGCCCCGAATGACATCGATTTCTATCGTTTCGATGTCGATTTTGATGACATTCAGCAGATTCCAGGACACACGAATCCCAATCGGTATGCGTCGGTGGTTTTCGATGTGGATTACTCCGACGGCATGTCCCGCGGCAATCTGCAGGCGCATGTCTTTGATGCTGAGACTAATCAACTCATTCTGACCGCACGGGATTCCAGCATTGCTGATGACCGGTCCGGTCCGCTGGAAGGCGGCGATGTTGACGACCTGTCCCGCGGCAGCGCGGGTGAACTGGATCCCTACATCGGCCCGTTCGAACTGCCTGAAGGCAGTTATTATCT
>JANNGQ010000945.1:0-3838 GCA_031403975.1 Planctomycetota bacterium | reverse complement strand
CGAACTGCGTCAGCGCGGCGAGCACCGGCCGGGCGATGTTGTCGGGGATCAGCGACTGCACGAAGTACTTCTCGAGCGCGCCCTGGAAGCCGGCGAACATCGGGAACGCGCTGAACAGCGCCAGTGCCACCGTCAACAGCGGCACCAGCGCGATGATCGTCGTGAAGGTCAGGCTGCCTGCGGTCAGGCCGAGCCGGTCCTCGCGGAAGCGCTGGCGCAAGGTGCGCAGCGTCTCCAGCCACGGCCAGTCCTGCAGGATCTGCATCAACTGGGCGGCGCGATCGCTCCACGACTGTCGGAGGGCGTGATGCAGGGCCGTCGGTGGCGAGGGTCAGCGATGCATCCGGCAATTTACCAAATCCTCCCGATAGCCGAACGATGAGCGTCATGCAGAGTCTGCAGCAGCGTGCCAGTGGTGCGCCCCTGCAGTTGCCATCGGTCGCTGACGCGAATCATATGGCCGTCGGCAAACAGGTCGATGCGCTCTATGCCAGTATCAAAAAGTCGAGCAACCCCGCAGCAAAAAAGGCGGCTGCCGCACTGGATGCGTTTCTCAACGACTTGTCCTCACTTCGCGGTGAACAGGCCAAAGCGATCCTGACCGCATACAACACCATGGTCGCGCGCTGGCTGATTCTCGAGTACGCCGACATCGCTCGCTCGGACGATTTCAGTCCCGTCAGCATCAAAGACCTCCCGAAGCAGCTGAAGAGTCCCTATCTCCGAGTCGACAGTGATAACAGACAGCATTGGGCTCTGCGGATTTATCCCAAAGCCGACGTGTGGAACGGCCCTGCACTGGATTCATTCGTGTCGGAACTGAGAACGGTCGATCCGGAAGTGACCGGAGTTCCCGTTCAGAATCTGGAATCTGCCGGACGGATGCATCACACCTATGCAACAATCGCACTGTACGCAATCGCCGTCATCTCGCTCGTTCTGCTGCTCAACTATCTGCGGCCGGGCCAGAAGCTGATGACGGTTCTGCCACCGGTCGCCGTCGCGGCGTTCATCGGTTACACGCTATTCAAACGCAACGGGTCGTTTGATCCGGGTCTACTGGTAATGATTTGTCTGGGGCTCGTCGTATTCATCGCTGCCGTGCTCGATTACCGCAACCTGCGGGACACGATTCTGACACTGGTTCCCGCGCTGGCAGGCGGAGTTCTGATGCTCGGGATTATGGCCATGATGGGGCTGGAGCTGAACCCGTTTAACCTCATCGCACTGCCTCTGGTCTTCGCGATCGGGATTGATAACGGGATCTATCTGGTTTCCGATTGCCGCAAACAGATCGCGGCAGGAAAGGACACATTCGAGCCTTCTGCAGACACACTCAGCAGCGTGATCGTGACATCGCTGACATCAATCGCAGGTTTCGGCAGTCTGATGATTGCCTCGCATCAGGGCATGTTCAGCATCGGAGTTCTGCTGGCCGTCGGAGTGACCTCGAGCCTGATCGTATCACTCGTGCTGATGCCGCCTCTGCTGGTTCTGATTGCTCGCCACCAGCCCGCTTCAATGGAGCCAGTGCGCATCATCCGGAAACCGGACAGCGATTCCGACACGGGCAACGCCAAAGACTCCGGTCAAAGGCATCAGTCCCAGCAGCAACAGCAGCAGAAGCTCAAGAAGGCAGCCTAGTGGCAGAGCGTCGCGACCCGCCACCAGGCTGGCCCCGGTGGTTTAACGGCTTTTGCACCACTTTGGGCGACTGACAATTCTTCATCGAATCAGATTCGCCATTTCATCGCGGATGATTCTTCCGGAGCGATCAAGCATATCGTTGTGTCCGGCCCCGCGGAGTAGAAGAAATTTCTTCGCGACTCCACCGGATGATTTTGCCGGGGTGAGTTCGTGCAGTCGGCGGGCAAATGACAACGGAACGAGCGTGTCCTGGTCTCCGTGGAACTGCAGGATCGGGCAGGTGACACGGACGATCGCTTTGTCCGAACGATAACGATCGAGCAACAGCCAGCGGACCGGCAACCAGCGGAACCGGGCGGCGGCGACGTCCAGCATTGACGAAAACGTGGCGACAAGAACAAGCGCAGCCGGAGGCGTCCCTTGCTGACTTATCGCGGCCGCCAGTTGAACACTGACGCCACCGCCCAAAGATTCTCCGACGATCACAATCTGTCCCGGCTGGAATTTCAGTTCTTTCACGGCATGTTCCCACGCGGCTTCCGCGTCCATCATCAGCGCTGGCTCGCTTGGCGAGCCTCCGGAATCGCCATAACCGTGGTAGTCCATGGCCAGCACGTCGGCGTTCAGCGAATGAGCGATTGTGTACCAGCTTCCGCGGTGTACCCGATTTCCGCCGTTGCCGTGAAAGAGCAGAATCAGTCGATCCGACGGCATCGCTGCCGCCTGAAGATACCAGCCGCGAATGGCGACCTGATCTCTGGTCTTGAGTTCGATATCTGCGGCTGAGTGAAATGTCTGCTCAAGCTGCGGAAACGCGGCGACAGACAATTCGGATGCCCGAGTCGCCGGATACATCAGTCGTCGCTGAATGAAACTCAACACGGCCATCACAATCAGGTAGGCGATCACAATCCGGCGGACGAAATGCATGCTGCAGGTCCTCCATTGCTGATTCGGATTCGACTAATTCCCGGCAACGATCTCACGGAACTCGCCGCTGCCCTGTCGGGCGAGAAGTTCCAGCCAGCTGGTGGCCCGGGAGGACATCGTGCCGTCACCGAATTTAATGACGTGAATCGTCGTGCTGCCCGAGACACGGCGGATTTCTGCCAGGTCACCGGCGGACAGTGAGGGTTCGTCGCCGTCCGTCAGGAAATAAAGCACGTCCGGCTGCAGGCTGAGTGCTTCCAGAATTGCCGGTTTGTGGTCTGTGCCGTGGTCGGAAATGAGTCGATTGACTTCGGCAGCCGCCTGTTCTTTGTTGAAGTCCGTCGCGAAATACATGTCCTGCTCCGCCTGTCGGCGCAATGTCAGCCGTTCGCGGTACTCGTTGTAAAAGATCACGGCAAACTTCTGATTCGGATGCAGGAGCCGCAGGCTGGCCTTCAGCTGACCCTGTGCAATCTTCAGACGATTTCCGTGCATGCTGCTGCTGGTGTCGATGACGTACACAACCGTCTTGCCGACGCCCGCGATATCCATGAACGTCGTTGTGCCAGGTCCGCCCTTTCCGCCGACCCTTGCGGCGCCGCCAGCTTCGGAAGGAGTATTCAGCGAACCGCCACCGCCGGTCTTCGGACGCTGCCTCCCGCCAATTGGAACGCCTGGCCCGATGAACGGAGGAAGGGTTGAACCGAGGAATGGACTGTCGTTCGCCGCATCATTCCCGGTCAGATTCAACAGCGTGCCGATCTCGGGAGCTTCCGTGGGGACGCGCTCTGGGGTGTTGTCCGGTTCGGCGGCATCGTCCGAGCTGTCATCGCCGGGATTCTGCTCAGCCTGCACCGTGACATCGGCATCGCCCGCCCCCACCGTCTTTCCGGCATCCGCAAGCCCGCCGTCAACACCGTCCACAATGAACAGGCCGACGTCACGAAACGGCTCACCGCCGGCGTCACCGGAACTTGCCCGCTGACATCCTCGGAAAATCGTGCTGACCGCAAGCAGCACAACCACATGCAGAACAAGCGATACCGTGCTGCCCGCAAAGGTTGAACTCCACGGGACGTCGATTCGCAAAGTGACGGTTTTCATCGGGGATGTCCCTATCGGTCAGGACCGCTGCCCTGAAAGAAAAGCCCCGCATTGTTGCCGACACCGTCGGTCAATGGAAGAACAATACGCGTCGCCCCGCCTCCAGGCCTTTCACAAGCAACCCCACCGGTCCTGCACCATTCGTATCTACACAACT
>JANNGQ010000944.1:0-2607 GCA_031403975.1 Planctomycetota bacterium | reverse complement strand
TCCGGCTACGCCCCCGCAGCCGCGTTGCTTTGCGCCCGCAAAGTCAGCCTCTATCATCCGAATGTTGCGAGTTCGCTGTTCGTCACCGAGAGGCGTGTCAAAATGGGTCTGTTCACCGGAAAGAAGGGCCTCGTGCTGGGGATTGCCAACGAGCATTCCATCGCCTGGGCCATCACTGAGCACCTGCACCGCGAAGGAGCCGAAATCGGGTTCACCCACCTCCCGGACAATACTGACCGGCCAAAGAATCACAACAAAGTCGCGAAACTGGTCGATCCGATCGGTTCAAAGTTACTGTTGCCGATGGACGTCTGCAACGACGAACACATCGCTGCTGTCGTCGACAAAGCGGCAGCGACGTTCGGCAAGATCGACTTTATCGTTCACAGCATCGCGTTTGCTCCGCCGGCCGACCTGACCGGGCCAACCTATGCGTGCAGCCGCAACGGTTTCAAGACGGCAATGGAAATCAGTGCCTACAGTCTGCTGGCCGTCGCCGGAGCTGCCATGAAAAAGGACGCCCTGAGCAGCAATTCGAGCCTGCTGACATTGACCTATTTCGGCGGTGAGGAAGTCATCCCCGGCTACAACCTGATGGGCATTTGTAAGGCGGCTCTGGAATGCTGCGTGAAATACCTCGCCAGCGAGCTCGGGCAGACCGGGACTCGTGTCAACGCAATCAGCGCCGGCCCCGTCCGCACCGTCAGCGCGATGGGAGTCGGTGACTTCAAGCAGATGCTGGATCTCTACGAAGGCGTTTCCCCGATGCGCCGTAACATCACGGCGGACGAAGTCGGCAAGATGGGCATGGTCCTGCTGAGCGACCTGTCGAGCGGCATCACCGGCGAAGTCATCCACGTTGACTGCGGCTACAGCATCATGGGCGCCCCGCCGGCAGATTTCATGACGAAGGCTGCAGCGGCTTCGGCGGTGGGCGGATGAACGATCGTTAACCGGACGGATCAGAATCGTCCATGGAATAAGGTCGCTGCTGCCTTTCAGCCGCTGAGCGGCAACAGCACGGTGCCGGAGGCGTCAGCCCAATGGCACTCACTTTGGCGGATTCGCCAAAGTGTAGAACAGTTGTCTCAACTGTTCCGTCTGCGACCGGATGAACAATTGGGGACAATTGTTCCACAAAGTGAGTGCCATTGGGCTCACGGCATCGGGCTGCCGCTGCTCCGCAGCTACTCTACTGACTGTCGGAGTCTGACGGCTATTGCGGTATTGAATTCCTTCCCGTCCCGGGTTCGGATTTGTCAGTCCACTACTTGGATCCTGTCAAGCTTTTCCTGAACCCGCGTTCGCAGGGCCGGCTCACCGTCGGGATAAAGTTCTTCCATCAGCACATTGAAGCTTGGTGCATATTCAGGATGTTCGTCGAGCAGATCGGACAGGACGAGCAGCATCAGCCGCTGTTGGAATTGCTTGCAGACAATCTCGGAGAGTGTCTGGCCGCTTCCGAAAAAACCGCTGACATCCAGGAGTCGCTGCTGACCGATCGTTTTCAGTGATGTCCGAAGTTCTGATTCAGAGAGTCCGTCTGATGCCAACAGTGTGATCACTTCCTTGACTGACCAGGCCGATGTTGTGCTGTTCTCCACCTCGGCAAGAAAAAGATCGATCTCCGGCGCGAACACCTCACTTGCATTCGGATACGCTTGTATCGCCGCCCAATTGCCACCGTAACTTCGTCTCCCGGCGTCGCTCAACAACCGACGACACACTTCCTCGCCAAGCTCCCAGTCTGTGATTGCCGCCGGTGCTGCTTCGAGCAGCAGCGAGATCGTCGAGGAATCCGGGCTGAGGAATTGTCCCAATTGGGCGGCTCGGACTTCGATGGCTGTTCTCACGGGCTCGAATTCGTGTCGACACGCTGCGAGTGCGATTGCAGCAGCCAACCACGTCTTGTCATCCATGTATTTTTCAGGGTTCTCGTTCGCCGCAATCTGCAAGTACCTTGCTTTGTCAGCCTCGCACCGTTTTCGCAGTGCGTCAGCGGTCGCGTCGTCTTTGAATCGGATCCGGAGCAGTGCTTCGGCGGTATGACATCCGGACTTCCTTCGTCAGCATCTGCCGCCGCATCTCGGTTGTTAGCTTGCTGACGGAATGAACGGAGACAGCTTCCTGTTGCACTGTCTGAGCTGGCAACGCCGATTCCCCTGACACGCAGCCAGCTGCCAGTAACACGAACCGCCTTGCGCTGAGACACATTGTCCGTTCTCCGCTTGCCCGCGTATGGGAATTCGTTCGGTCAGACCTAAGCATCTCCATTGCTGAGTTCCTGAATGTCGGCCAAATCCTGGGCTCGTCCGGAGGCTTGCTTGTTTCGCAGCAAATCCGGAAGGCTGACAAATGAGATTTGCAACTCCTGGACCAGAATGATGGTCCACGTTCAAACTCTGAGACATCGAATATGAATCGTCGCAGAATACTGCTCTAACGGCCGACGCAGAAGTAGCTGTCGTCTTCTGGACGTGGAGCACGTTTTTAACGTGCTCGGCACGATGGAATCGTGCCCCACTTATTTCTGTTCCAGTCCTACGGAGTATACCCGAGATTCGGTGCCAGCCAGCGTTCCATGTCTATTACAGAGCGATGCATCCG
>JANNGQ010000943.1:0-2715 GCA_031403975.1 Planctomycetota bacterium | reverse complement strand
GACAAACATGGATTGCAGGTCATATCTCGCAGTCCACGCGATCGAAGGATTCACGGCTTCAGCCGGCGACGAAGGCAAAAACAGACTGCTGAGAACAGGAAACAATTCTGGTGACTGCCAATTGGAGACCGGACGGACCATCTGGACGAATTGGACTCGATTCACCGCAGGTGCAGCAATCTCATGGTTGATCAGTACGGTCGCCGTTTCTCGGCCGTCGCTGCTCGACAGAAGTTCGGATATCAACGACGGAAGGAGTTTCATTTCGTGTGAGAAGTGGTGCAATCCGGCCTTGATCATCGCGTCGGCCAGTTCTTTCACCCGACGTTGTTCCTGGAACAGGAGCAGGATGTCGTTCGACGAGGTCGCGAAGTCCCCCGGGTGTTTTCGGAGCAGTTCAAGGTACTTGTCGCAGGCAGCGCCTTTTTGCCCGGAATCAGCCAGATTCTTTGCGGCGTTCAGAATTGTCGTTGCTGAATTCTGCGGCTGAAGAGCCAGCAGGCGCTGCTGCATGGCCAGCATCTCATGCGACTGGTCGTCAGCACGCAGGTATTCAATGAGCGTCGTCAGAAGAATTCTGGAGTTCGGCGATTTTTCAAGCTGTACTTTCTGACGCTCAATCATTGTTTTCAGTTCACCGCACTTTTTCAGGACTTCGAACGCACGGCTCCGAGTCGCCTCTGTATCAGCGTGAACGCCGGCCTGAACCGTGCGGGAGGCTGTCGCAGATGAAGGGGTCCGCCTCAGCAGCTGCTGAGCAATCTGAACCGCTGCTGCCGTGTTGCCCTGCTTCTCATATTGTTCAAGCAGCTGCAGCGGTGTCGGGCCGCGTTGAACGACCACACTCTTCTTTGAGCGGGCTTCCACTTCATCCGCCATTTCCCTCATACCCAGCTTTCGCAGTCGGGCGATCAGCATCACCGTCGACTGACCGTCCAGCTGCAGCCCGTACAGTCGCTCAGCTGCCTGACGGGCTCGCTCTTTGTGTTTCGTCGCGAATGCCAGATCCAGCGCCTTCAATTCACGCGCTTTTAACAGTGCGGGATCATTCTCAGGCAGCATGTCCAGCAATGCCAATGCTTCTTCATGCTGTCCGACGTGCTCGCATAACTCAACGAGTTTAATGCGAAGCTGCACGTCGCTCGGGGCCAGCTCGATCGCCCGAATCAAATGCACGATTGATTCCGATTCGGCCTTTTCCCACCAAAAAATGCTCGATTGCATGAGTTCCAGATACAGTGCACGAGTCGAAGCCGACAACGGCCTTTGCTCGTCATACCAGATCGCCAGCTGATCGCTGTGCCCCGCCGCGAGGATCTCTCCAACGATCCGGGACAGTAATTCAAGATCACTCTCATCGAAATGCTGACCGAACTCCGGATACGGAACGGTTTCCTGATCACGGCCTGAGCCTGTTTGACCCAGCCGGACAGAATAAACTCCGAATCCGATTCCGGCGGTCGGCGGCGTCTTCGTGAGACCTCCCGCCTGTCGGACTTTGTAATCCAGAAACCAAGTCAGCGTCGTCCGAAGCGACGCCCATTCCTGATTCCCGATTGCGCGCCTTGTCACTTGCAGGACGGCACCATGCGGGTACGTCTCGTGAGACCCGAAATACTCATCGGAGCGAATCGTGGCAGCTGCTGAGACATTCTCAATCCGGTCCATCAGTTTCAGGGTTGCATCGTGATTCAGAAGTTTTCGTGAAAGAGAGATCTGCAGACCGGCGATCAGCTGAGCAGAACTGCAATCATCCATCATCAGGCGTCGGGCCAATAAATCCAGCAGATCCAGTCGCCCGCCGCGTTCGCACTCAACTTCGACACATGACCGCGCATTGGTCTGCAGCCAATCCGGATGTACGGCCATGACGGCTTCGTATGAATCCACAATCAACTGCAGACGCTCCGGTGACATGGGAAGTCCGGCAGTCTGATGCCTGAATGGATTCTGTCCGGGAAACTGTCCGGCCGGGCCCGAGTCCGCAAGCGCCAGTTGTGCTGCACAAAGCGACAGCAACAGGGCCTTTCCTTCGAGATCGCCGAGTTTTGCCAACCATTCGCCCAGCTCAAGTGCCTGTTCGGGTGCGACACTGTCGGGCGATATTAAGTCCGCCGCGCAGAGCATATAATAGGCATCCCAAACAGTCGCGATATCATTCACGGGGCTCCGTCCGACGTCGCCCAGGAGTGTTGCCTCGGTTCCGTCGACTTTCGCAATCGCATAACGGGCTGCGAGACCGATGATTCGAGCTTCCCCGAAGTCGTCCGGCATTGTTCCGGAACCGTTGTAACCAAAGGTACCGAGCGGTTGACCGCTGTACATGGCGTTGTAAATTGCCGTCATTCTTGCTTCTTCGGACTGCTCAAGGAGCAGAGCTGCCAGGCTCCCGCTCTTCATCCCGCGCCGAATGGCCGGCGGAAACCTGGTTTCCGAGGTGAACTCCAGAATGGCTTTGCTGCCGAGAAACGATCCATACCACACACTCGGTGTTGCGCTGGTCGCGGTTCCATCCGCCATTCGTTTCGCGGCTGCGACTGAAAGCGTATCCGGATCCTTCTTCATCGCGAGTACTGCGTTGAAGTGGTTCATTGCTTCGTCTTTGCTGCCGGAGTGCCAATCCAGCAGACCCAGACGCAAAAGGGCTTCCCAGTTTTCCGGGTCCCGCTGCACGATGCGTTCGCAGAGCTTTCGAGCGGTGTCGGTGCTGTCGAT
>JANNGQ010000942.1:0-2622 GCA_031403975.1 Planctomycetota bacterium | reverse complement strand
CGCCAAGGTCGCGAATCAGCATGCACTCGGGGAACTGCGAGCCGCGTTGCAGACCTCCGTCGTCCGCAGCTGTGAGATCGTCTACGAACATCTCAACAGGACGCTGGAGCAGTATCAGGAGCTGATCGCAGAGATTGAGTCATCGGGGCTGACGGCAATCGAGAAAAAAGAGCTGCTGGATTCACTCAATGCGAAGCTCAGCACAGACACGCTGGACCAGAAACGTAAGTCGGCACAGGACATGATGGAGTCCGCCATCTGGGAGATCCGCTTTCGCAAAGCCCGCACGATGGCGAAAAAGAAAACGGAGGCTGCCGTCAGCTATCTCCGAAACATCCGGCAGCGAACCGAGAGCCATCGCATCCTGCTGCAGATCGACGCCCTGATCAGCGAGCTGACGGCGACCGTGTGAGTCATTTTCTTCCACGCCACCGGGGCAGGCCCATTCGTATCTACACAATTCCCACAATCGTCACTATTGGTTCCGGTTCAGTTTTGCGAAAGAGGTGTGATTTCGGGCCAACGGCCCAGCAATTCTGATAGCCTGGGCCAAGCACCGCGTCGGCCCAGGTCTTTGGCCATCTGAGAATGACGAGGCCTGAAGGGCCGGACATTCAGTGATTCCTCAGTGTCATGGGAAGACAGCAGCCGACGTGATCCTGAAGCGGGACTTTTGTGAGCGGCATGACCTGTCGGCCCGATGGGCCTGAGTCACAATTGGGCGATAAGTCTCTGGGCCGACGCTCCGCTTGGCCCAGGCTATGGAAATGAATGGGCCTTTGGCCCGAAAAACGCGAAACACAAAGACTGAACGAATTGCAGAGACTCGTGTTGTGTAGATACGAATGGGGTGAACCCGATGGCGATAAAATCACCGCCGCTCCGGGAATCTGGCGGGTCGGCGGCTACAATCAGCGGTTCGACAAACGGCAAACCCGGCCTTCGAGAGAATCATGTCCAACACACAAGTTGTTTCAGCCGCATCCACTCCTGTCAGCGCTGTTCCCGACGAACGAGGCCGGTTCGGCGAATACGGACGCCGCTACGTCCCTGAAACGCTGATGTATGCACTGGAACAACTTTCCGATGCGTACGAAGCTGCGAAGAAGGATCCGGAGTTTGACCGGCAACTGCGTGACCTGTTGAAACATTTCGTCGGACGACCGAATCCTCTGTACTTTGCCGAACGACTGACAGCGAAATGCGGTGGCGCCCGCATTTATTTCAAACGTGAGGATCTGAATCACACGGGGGCTCACAAAATCAACAACACAATGGGCCAGGTGCTGCTGACTCAGCGGATGGGCAAGACGCGCGTGATCGCAGAGACCGGGGCCGGGCAGCACGGTGTCGCCACAGCCACGGCCTGTGCCCGCTTCGGACTGCCGTGCGTCGTGTACATGGGCGAAGAAGATGTCCGGCGACAGAGACTCAACGTCTTCATCATGCGGACCATGGGGGCAGAAGTTCGTCCGGTCACAACGGGCTCACGGACTCTGCGGGATGCCATCAACGAAGCGATGCGAGACTGGATGGCCTCTGTTCGCGACACGCATTACATCATCGGCAGCGTCGTGGGACCTCATCCGTTTCCGATGATGGTCCGTGACTTCCAGTCGATCATCGGTCGCGAAGCCCGCGAACAATGCCTGGAACAGGTTGGACGTCTGCCGGATGAAGTTGTTGCCTGTGTCGGCGGCGGTTCGAATTCCGCCGGGATGTTTTATCCGTTCGTCGACGACGACGGAGTGGCTCTGACGGGTGTCGAGGCCGGCGGACGCGGTCCGAAGCCCGGCGATCACGCAAGTACTCTCACTCACGGAAAGCCGGGAATCCTTCACGGAAGTTACAGCTACGTCCTGCAGAATGAGGATGGCCAGACGAGCGATGTCCATTCGATTTCCGCCGGGCTGGACTATCCGGGCGTCGGCCCCGAGCACAGTTATTGGAAGGATTGCGGACGAGTCAGCTATGTCAACATTCTGGACGACGAAGCACTGACGGCGTTCAGCATCATGGCAAAGACGGAAGGCATCCTGCCGGCGATTGAGACGTCTCATGCCATCGCGTACGCAATGAAGTCAGCCGCTGAGCGAAGCAAGGATCATGTCATCGTGGTCTGCCTGTCGGGACGCGGTGACAAAGACGTACACGAAGTTGCCCGACTGACCGGCCAGGAAATGTAGATCCTTTCTGCCGGAAAGGATTTTCGCCGAAGGCGAACCCGGACGCACCTCGCCAGTCAAACGCGGCACCGCAGCCATCTGCGGTCGTACACAATGGCGTACACAACGGTTCGGCTTCGCCGAAAGTCTTGCCCGGCAGGCAAGACCTACGTGGCCGGATACGCTTCCAGCGCCGATTGTCCTTTGCGAGTGCAGAAATCCCCGAAGGTCGACGGCAACATCTCGCGGCTTTATGCGCCGCAGCTTGACCGCCATGACGCCGGGTTCCCGATGGGCCCGATCGTTGGCACCGTGATCCCGCAGGGCTGATCCGCATGGCCCGCACGAAGAAGGGCCGCGTCCTCACCGGCTGGCTGGTGGTGGACAAGCCCGCCGGGATCACCTCGACCGCCGTGGTGAACAAGGTGAAATGGGCCTTGTCGGCGCAGAAGGCGGG
>JANNGQ010000941.1:0-2438 GCA_031403975.1 Planctomycetota bacterium | reverse complement strand
ACGGCGCGATGATTTCTTGACCATCGAAAACTCCTTCTCGCCAGGCCTTCCACGGCCCAGCTTGACGCCCGGGGTTTCCACTTATCGCGTTGTGCAGATTTGCCGATACTGACCGACAGCGGCGGGTTCCAGGTCTTCAGTCTGGCCACACGTCGGAAACTGACAGACGAAAAGGTGGTGTTTCAGTCGCACATTGACGGGAGTACGCTGGAACTGTCTCCCGAGGGCGCGATCAGGATTCAGGAACAGCTGGGAGCGGACTGTATCATGTGTCTGGACGAATGCCCGCCGTCCGGAGAACCGGTCGAGCGTGTCCGTCAGGCCGTCGATCGTACGACGCTGTGGGCCAGACGCTGCCGTGAGGCTCAGACGCGACCCGATCAGGCGCTGTTCGGAATCGTCCAGGGCGGCGTTCATCCGGAGCTGCGCGAACGATCGGCAGCGGGATTGTCATCGATCGATTTTCCCGGATATGCCGTGGGAGGACTGAGCGTTGGCGAGCCGCCTGAGATGATGTACCGCACGCTTGATTGGACCGTGCCATTCCTGCCGCCGCATAAGCCTCGATATCTGATGGGTGTGGGCCGGCCGGAAGACATTCTCGAAGCCGTCTGCCGCGGCGTCGACATGTTCGACTGTGTCATGCCGACTCGCAATGGCCGGAATGCGATGGCGTTTACGAGCACCGGTCCCGTGCGGCTGCGGAACGCTGCGCATCAGCGGGATGAAAGTTCGCTGGACCCGGACTGCGACTGCACGGCGTGTACTCGATTCAGCCGGGCTTATCTGCGTCACTTGTTCGTCGCAAAGGAGATGCTGGGGCCAATTCTGCTTTCACTTCACAACATCACGTTCTATCAGCGGCTCGTCCGCCGCATGCGCCAGGCGATTCTTGAGGGCCGATCTGCAGAGTTCCGGGGCAACCAGCTTGCCCGTTGGAAAACGCAGCCCTAACATGCCCGCTCGTTCACAGTTCTGATTGTTTCCCAATTCTTCTCGGGTCTATGCCGTGTTGTGGTCCGTCATTGGTTCGACATTTCTCCAGCTTTTTCTTGTGATTCAGGACGGAGCGACGCCGGCGGACGCTGTTGCTGACAATGCGGTCCCGACGGCATCCGAAGGTGCTCCAATCGCCCCGGAGACAGTGGCTGCCGCTCCGGACAATCCCGCTTCAGACGCGGCAAAGGCGGCTCCGGCTGGTGGAAAGGCGGCTCAGGACCCGACCAGCCCGTACATGCAGTTTCTCCCGATCCTGATCATCGGCTTCTTCTTCTACATCATCCTGCTGCGACCCCAGCAGCGAGAAAATCGCCGGCGACAGGAGCTGCTCAGCGCATTGAAGAAGAACGACAAGGTCGTGACCACGGGTGGGCTGATCGGTACGATTGCCGACATCTCGTCCGACGGAAAAATGGTGACGTTGCGGGTTGACGACACCACTCGCATCAGGTTTCTGAGGTCTGCCATCCACGGACCGGCGGACGACAGGGCGGAGTCCGGGAATTCCAGCACAACCTGATGCTGGTCGCGATTGTCTGATCTTCGTAGCTCAGGCGGCTCGCCCAGGAATTCTGCATTGACCGCAGCAGGCGAGCTGCCTGCTCCAGGTCGCTGCCAGTTTCCCGCTTTGTGGACGCTGCGCGACACTTGAATTGTGTTCGACGGAACCAATTCGATACATATACGCGACTTTTCGGCGATTCGCCCCGTTCGCCTGTCCTGCCGGGGCCTGTTTTGACTCTGTGAAATTCCCAGGAACACGTTCTGATGTCTCAACTGCTCAACGGATTGCTGACTTTTGCCGTTCAGGAGGCAACGCCGGCCAATGAGACTCAGGCGGCCGGCGACACACCGGCCGTGGAAACCAAGACGGCACCTGAGACACAAACCGCTGAGCCTGCGATTCCGGGTGAGGCACCGGCCACGGAAAACCAGGCGAAAGGCGATACACCGTTCGCGAACGACACGACCGACGGTGTGGAGCAGGTGGGGGTGGCGACGGACGCCGTTCAGGTCGTGCCGCCGGCCGCGGGAGCCGGCGACTTCATGTTTCTGGTGATGACGTTCGGGATTCTGGTCCTGCCGTTTGTGCTCGCGTGGTTCATCGCGAAGGCGCTGAAGGTTCAGGACTGGACTGGCCGGATCGGCTTTGTGCTGTTTACCCTCGCCCTCGGTGCGGCACCATTTCTCACTTCGCTGATGCGTGGAGATGATCTGTCCGAACGATTTCGGCTCGGGATTGACCTCGCCGGCGGAACGAACATGGTGTTCCAGGTGAAACCGGAAGGCAAACCACTCACCGCTCAGGTCATGGAGACGATGGTGGCCGCGGTCAGGCAGCGGATCAACAAGAGCGGGACTGAAGAAATCAGTGTCGTTCAAGTCGGTGCGGACCGCATCGAAGTCATCGTACCGGGTGCAGATCCGCAGTCGGTGGA
>JANNGQ010000940.1:0-6379 GCA_031403975.1 Planctomycetota bacterium | reverse complement strand
AGTATAGCGGCGACACTGTGATTTACTGTTGTCTCCCGGCGCGCCTGATCTTGCGGGTACCGTCGCGGATTTCGTGGTGTGCCGCTCTTGCAGGTGTTGGCTGTCGGACATCCACCTTGCTTCTGGTAATGAATGCTCGGGAAGGATACTCTCTGACAAGCGACTGGGGCCGACCCGGTTGATTCTGGCAGGGGGGTTCGACGTATGCGAAAACTGATTCTGACCTGGTTCGCGGCGCTTGGGTTCTGCTGTTCGATGCTGCCCGCGGACGAACCACTCGCAACCGATGAGCCGAAAAGTGCTCCGGAATCAGTATCGGAAGAATCTCCGTTGAATCTGGAACTCAAGGTCAGCGGCAGCAACGCCGTGCTTGCTGCGGAACGGGATTTGTCGAAGGGGGTCACGGAGGCGAGCAGCCTGAAACGCAAGGCCAGACAGGCCGCGAAGCCGGTGCAGGCGATTCAGCAGGAGATCAGCAACCTCGAAATCCGGATGCTGCAGGCCGAGCAACAGCTAGTCGGACTGAACGCGCAGCTGGCCAATGTTCAGGACGTTGCGACAAATAATCGCCTGGTGGGCGCGATTGACACTCTCGAAGGCCAATTGCGTCTGGCTCACAAAAGCGTTGAAGGTCTTAAGGAAGGCGCGAACCAGGCTCGTACAGAACTGAACAACGCGCGCGAAGCCTATGTCGAACACATCCTTGGCCTGCGCAGGATGGCCGACAAAGTGAAGGCCGTGTATGAGTCAGGTACAGCATCGCCGGAGATTGAACAGGAACTCAAGGAGCTGATTGCCGACAGCGGCAAGGATCTGAAATTTGAGCCCTCCTCAGCCTTTGCAAGCTCGTGCAGAAAACTCGACGAATTCGAAAAGGCGATCCATGTCGAGAAAATCCCGCTGCGCCGGGACAACAATACGTTTTACGCTTCAGTTGTCGTGAACGGCAAACACACGGCTGAGATGATTGTGGATTCCGGAGCCAGCCTGATCAGTCTGCCCTATGAGCTGGCCGTGAAGATGGGACTGGAACCGAAAGCAGGCGATAAACAGATTCTGATCAGCCTCGCCGATGGCCGCACAATCACGGGCCACCTCAAAAAACTCGACTCCGTCCGCGTCGGCACTTTTACAGTTGAGAAAGTCGACTGTGCAGTGCTGGGGCCAGAAGCCGTCAACGCCGAGCCGCTGCTCGGCATGACGTTCCTGGGTGAGTTTCAGTTCCAGCTGGATGCGGCTGAGTCGACACTCGGGATGACCGAGATCGAGGGCGATTCAGGAAGTTCACGCAGAAAATAGACTGTCCGAGCGGCGGAAGCGGGAGCGTGGCTTCAGAACGAGATCCCGGCGCGGAGCATGTATGCGGCATCAAGGTCACGTTCGAACGCAACAGTCGCGTATTCCAGCGAGCGGTCGAAGACGAGGCCGGTCTCCGCAAACACGCCGCGGTTTCTGGTCAGCAGGTGTTCCACGCCCGTGACAAGTCGCAGATCGCGGATTGTAAGTTCGTCGGGCAGACCGCTGGCACGAGTCACCGCCCAAGTATTGCCGCCGAAGACTCCGGCAAGATAAACCCAGGTTTCGCTGTTTGCGCCGTCTTTCAGGATGCGATACGACAGACGCGGTGACGGGAATTGCAGATCCATCCGCCAGCGCGGCGATGGAGTCCAGAGCAGACCCATCGCAGGAAGTATCGGGAAGTCTTCCCGCCCGGTGTAGATGACGCCTCCTGAGAGCGTCAGTTTCTCCGGAGCGCATTTCCAGGTCAGCAGCCCCATCCCGAACAATCGAAACGCGTTCTCGGTCGTTTCGAAGTCACTTCGCACGGACGGCGTGAACAGCACTGAAGACGTGAGTCGATCGTTGATCGGTCGGCGCCAGAATGTCTTCACTCCGGTTTCAAAGAGCCCGTCGGGAAGATCCAGAGTCGCAGCTCCTTCCGGAATGTCAGCCCGGAAGAATGGCGTGAACATAATCAGATGTTCCAGACTTCCCAGAGGCACGGCGAACGTTGCCGATGTGTCCAATGTACGGATCGACAGTCCCGAATCCGGATTGTCAGAGAGCCAGCCATAAGAAGCCTGACTTCCCTGGTAACATCCGCTTCGCATCCGGTCGAATTTCACATCGCAGGCAACTTCCGCGTCGGATTCGCAAGGGCCGTTCTCCGGAGTACAGAACTCGGCAAAACTTGAGTGGTGGATCGGCGAGTCCCAGTCAGGCGTTTCGAATCCGCCTGCCGAATCAGTTTCGCTGGTGTAGGTGGATCGCCCGGAATCCGATTCGAAGCCCTGCTGCTGCGACGTCAGAGAAGGGGACCGAAGCGTTTCGTCGTGTTCAGGAACATATGCGTTGACACTCCGGAACTCGTCCAGAAACGATTCCTGCGCAATTCCACGCGAGGCCGCCGCCGATATGACGGTTGCAATCACGACGCCCTGGATGCAGACGCAGCGCAAGAATCGTCTCTGGATAATTTCCGTTGCCGAAGTCGTGAGACTTCGGCCGGAACTCTCACGAGTTTCGCTACAGGAGGGGTCTGACACGGCACCGTTCCAGAACATGGAATCCATTCCTGACGACTGCATTCGGTCGGTGAACCGCGACAACCGTCCTTTTCAAAGTCGGCATTTTTCGGAGCACGGGGGTCCGGATTGCCGGATTGTCGGGGTAACGCCGGGAATCACCGCCCTGCCCTTCAGCAGATTTTGCCGCACTGCAAAGGGCAAGACGGTCCGATGCGGGGCATAATGCCGGAAGTTGCCGCCCGATTCGACGAACTGGACGGCTCCTGTCGATCACGACCGCTGCGCAGCGTTGCGCGTCTGAGCCGGGACAGCGATCTCGGTTTGCTCGAACGGTTGCCCTCCTCCGCTCGCCTGAGTCACCATCATCGGCTCTCGGCGGAACAGCTTCGCCACGACGACCTTGGCATCCATGACAAGACTGAATCCGGCGGGAATCAGGATCAGCGTGAAGAACGTTGAAACGATCATTCCGCCCAGCACGACGGCACCGAGCCCCTGATAGAGTTCGCTTCCCGCACCGACCGTCCAGACCCACGCACCGTCCGCGCGCGTCGGAAGCGGCACGACAAGGGGTAACATCCCCAGCACCGTGGACAGCGTACTCATCAGAATCGGGCGCATGCGGGTTCTCACGGTTTCGCAAACTGCATCGACCGCGTTCATGCCCTCGTCGCGCATGTAATTCAGCCCCTGGTGTACGATCAGGATTGCATTATTGACGACTGTGCCGATCAGAATCACGAAGCCCAGCATCGTGAGCATGTCCAGCGGCTGGTAGTGAAACAGATTCATCAGTTTGAGCCCGCCGAGTCCGCCGACGAGCGCCAATGCCACGCTGATCATCACCACCAGCGGATACAGAAACGACTCAAACAGCGCGGCCATCAGCAGATAAGTCAGCAGCAGTGCCAGCAACAGATTCCATTTGAGGTCGTACCAGGTATCGGCCAGTTTGTCGGCCGTTCCTGCCATTTGAATCTGGTACACCCCGTCCTGAAACGGCTGAGACTGCAGGAGGGGCTTCCGTATCTTTTCATCAACAGTTTTCAGTGCGGTCTCGAGCGGAATATCCGCCGCGGGTTTGAGCTGGATCGTGATCGAACGCATGCGTTCGACATGATTGACCTGCTCGGGGCCTCGGCTGAGAACGACATCAGCGACAGCCGACAACCGGACCGTCTCACCCGCCGGAGTTCTGATCGGCAGGTTTTCCAGATCATGTGAATGGCTGGCGTATTCCTGATCACCGCAGATGACCAGATCGATTCGCCGGCCTTCATGCCAGTAGTCGCCGGCAAAAGCGCCGTCGATAAGGGCGTTGACAGCATAGCCCATCGACGTCGCAGAGATGCCCATCTCCGCGGCCTGTTCGAGCTTGGGAACGACGTGCAGTTCCGGACTGGAAAGATCCAGTCCCGGAATCGGACGCAGCTGATTGGTTCCACGGGGGTCCTTCGGATCCCGGGACGTCGTCGGAAAATGCTGCAGGCACATCCCGAACACCTTCTGAGCCTCGACGACCAGCACTTCCAGATCGGGCCCGGTGATCTCGATGTCAATCGTCCGGCCGCCGCTCAACCCGCTGTCGAACAGACTCGATTGACTGACAATCGGTATCACGCCCGGCTGCGCAGCCGCTGCTTTCGTCAGCACCGGAATCAACTCAGCCGCGCGCAGTTCATCGACAGCCCGCGCGCCGAGGAACAGACTTCGTCCCCGCGCCACGAAGAAGAAGTTCTTGATTCGCGGCGCACCCGGTTTCGCTTCACCCTGCCAGGAAGGCGCGAGCCGACGTTCGATGTCCTCGCCCAGCAGGATCATCTGTTCGATGTTGTATCCGGGCGGAGGCAGCAGAATCGCCACGATGAGATTGCGGTTTCCTGTCGGCAGGTACTCCGTATCCGGCCACAGCAGGATGCTGCTCCAGACAGATCCCGCACAGAACAGTACCACCACACCCAGCCGCCACAGCCAGCTTCCTCGAGCCGACATCAACACTCGCATCCACCTCGCGAACAATTCATTCAGCCAGTGAGAGAACCGCACGAGGCCGAACAATCCCGTCAAACCCAGGCTCGTATCGTATTCCAGACCTTCCGACTTCTGATTGCTCAGCAACCAGCACGTCGCGGCGGGAATGACGGTGATGCTGACGATCATCGAGATCCCGACCGAACAGGCAATCGCGATCGAGATGTCCTGAAACAACTGCCCGGCCTGGCCCTGCACAAAAATCACGGGCACAAACACCACGATCATCGCCAATGTCGCAGCAAGAACTGCTCCCCAGACTTCATTCGTTCCCTGCAGTGCTGATTCGCGCGGCGATTTGCCCATCTGAAAATGGCGGTAAATGTTCTCCAGCACGGTGATCGCATTATCCGCGACCATGCCGACTGCAAACGCCATCCCGGCCAGACTGATCACATTGATACTGCGTTGGAACAGCTTCACGAAAATGAACGTTGCGATCACACTGATCGGAATCGACAACCCGATAATCACAACCGAACGCACACTCTTGAGGAACAACAGGAGAATGAGGATCGCCAGAGTTCCGCCCGCGTAGACGTTACTTTCCACGAGGGCTGTTGCAGAATCAAGGTACTCGGTCTGGTCGTAGACCTGTTCCAGGTACAGGCCCTTCTGCTGCAGGATGCCGAGGTTCAGTTCCTCGCACGCGATCCGCAGGTTAGGCTTGTAGATCCGCGTGCATTCGGCCAGTTCCAGCGATGTAATGTCTCCGTCGCCATTCAGATCCAGATCCTCGCGAGGAGGCCCCATGACTTTTTTGATATTCGTGTGCGGCGCCTGCTGCGCATTGACGGCCAATGCGTTTATGCCCATCTGCCGGACTACACCGTCCGCCTTCTTGTAGGCGACTCCCACGGTGGCGACATCCCGAACACGAACCGGTGAATTGTCGCGGGTGGCGATGATTGTTTCTGCTACCTGCTCAGGGGACTGAAACTGCCCCAGCGTTCTCACAACGTTCCGCTGACGGCCTTCCGGAATGTCGCCTGCTGAGGTGTTCTGATTCTGGCTGATCAGGACAGCTCGGAGTTCGTCCAGAGTGACACCGGAGGCTGCCAGCCGGCTGGGACTGACCTCCACACGAAACTCCTGGTCCTGACCTCCGAAAACGTTTCCGTTGGCGATTCCGGGAACCCGTTCAAACTCTGCTTCGATCGTGTCTTCTGCAAATTTTCTCATCAACGCCGGGTTGTTGCGGCCCAGCGTGAATGTCTTCAGCACCGGAAACTGTGCGGCGAGCAGATTCAGTTTTGCAAGATCCGTCTTCCCGGTCCCCGCCATCAGCGGAGCGAGCGGTTCCTTCAGTTCCGGATTCTGAATAATCAGATTCCGCAGATCTTCGCGAGTCGGCGGGATCGGTTTCAAAATGAACCACGCAATTGCATTCACGTTGGCGTTGACTGTCGAGATCACAGGCTCACGCGCATCGTCAGGATAATCGGCTACCTGGTTGAGTTTCTCGGAGACTCGTGCCCGGGCATCCTCCAGATTCGTGCCGACGGCAAACCGGATCGTAATCGAGCCGACCGAGTCACTGCTCTCGCTGGTGAATCGATCCATGCCCTCGACGCTCTTGAGTACCTCTTCCTGTTCGTCGATGATCTCCCGTTCGATCTCCTGAGCACTCGCCCCGGGCCACAGGGTCGTGATTGTGATCTCGGGCTCGGTGACATCGGGAGTCAGCTGCACGGGCGTTGCGACATAAGCAATCCCGCCGAAAAGCAGTGCGAGAAACACGCCGACCGTCAGCTTGACAGGGTTGTCGATGGAAAACCTGATGAGATTCATGGGGAAGGATTCTGGGGTCAGGATTCAGG